>NZ_JBDJMM010000020.1:0-123962 GCF_039673865.1 Pseudomonas sp. TWI628
ATCCCATCCCGAACTCAGCAGTGAAACGATGCATCGCCGATGGTAGTGTGGGGTTTCCCCATGTGAGAGTAGGTCATCGTCAAGATTCATTTCGCAAAACCCCTATCTGCGTATGCAGGTAGGGGTTTTGTCTTTTCTGGCTTTTACTGGGGCCAGTATCGGCAGCCAGCCGTGATATCGTTCCCCATTCTTCTCCCAGGGACTTTCCCATGCCCAACACCACCTCACTCCAGCCTGGTTTCATGATCGTCCACGGCAACCGCCTGGACGACCTGCGCAGTCTGGTGGTGAGTTGGATGCGCCGCTATCCGCTGGCACCGCTGGAAAACGAAATCGCCCTGGTACAGAGCAACGGCATTGCCCAATGGCTCAAGCTGGCCCTTGCCGAGGACCCACAGGACGATGACATGGGTGGTTGCGGTATTGCTGCTGCCATCGAAGTGCAACTGCCCGGTAGTTTCATGTGGCAGTTGTATCGCAAGGTGCTCGGGCGCGACGAGATCCCTGAAGTGTCGTTGCTCGACAAGGCACCGCTGACCTGGCGCCTGATGCGCCTGCTGCCAGCACTGATCGAGCGCCCACATTTCGAACCGCTGCGCCGCTTCCTCACTGATGATAATGACCTGCGCAAGCGCTATCAGCTGGCCGAGCGCCTGGCCGACCTGTTCGACCAATACCAGGTCTACCGCGCCGACTGGCTCAAGGACTGGGCAGCCGGCGAGCACATCCTCAATACCGCCCGTGGTGAGCGCAAGCCCCTCGCCCCAGGCAACCGCTGGCAGGCCGAACTGTGGCGAGCATTGCTCGAGGATGTCGGTGAACAGGGCATGGCGCAAAGCCGGGCAGGGGTGCATCAGCGCTTCATCGAACGCATCAACAGCCTGGACACCGCACCTCACGGGCTCCCTTCGCGGGTCATCGTGTTCGGCATTTCTTCTTTGCCTGCCCAAGCATTGGAGGCACTTGCCGGTTTGTCCCGGTTCAGCCAGGTATTGCTCTGCGTTCACAACCCCTGCCGCCACCATTGGGCGGACATCGTTGCCGACAAGGACCTGCTGCGTCACCAGTACAAGCGCCAGCAGCGCAAGCAAGGCATGCCCATGCAGTTGGATGACGAATCGCTGCATCAGCATGCCCACCCGCTGCTGGCTGCCTGGGGCAAGCAAGGCCGCGATTACATCAACCTGCTGGACAGCTATGACGACCCTGGCAGCTACCAGGGCGTATTCAGCGACGGCCGTATCGACCTGTTCAGCGAAGGCCAGCCCACCACGCTGCTGAACCAGTTGCAGGACGATATTCTAGAATTGCGCCCGCTCGCTGAAACCCGTGAGTTGTGGCCCGAGGTCGACCTGGCCAAGGACCGCTCGGTGCGTTTCCACGTGGCGCACAGCCCGCAGCGCGAGGTGGAAATCCTCCACGATCAGTTACTGGCCCGCTTCAGCGCCGACCCTACGCTACGGCCACGTGACGTCATCGTCATGCTCCCGGCAATCGACACTTACGCGCCGCATATCCGTGCGGTGTTTGGGCAATTGCAGCGCAACGACCCGCGCTACATCCCGTTCACCCTGACCGACCAAGGCCAGCGGGGCCGCGATCCTCTGCTGATTGCCCTGGAACACCTGCTCAAGCTCCCGGACAGCCGCTTCGCCGTCAGCGAAGTGCTCGACTTGCTCGACGTCCCGGCGGTCCGTGCGCGTTTCGGCATCCGCGAAAGCGACTTGCCCACCCTGCACCGCTGGATCGAAGGCGCGGGTATTCGCTGGGGTTTGAATGCCGACCAGCGTGCCACCCTCGGGTTGCCCCAGGGCCTGGAGCAGAACAGTTGGCGCTTTGGCCTGCGGCGCATGCTGTTGGGTTACGCAGTGGGCGTGGGGGAGGGATGCGACGGCATCGAACCCTACGATGAAATCGGCGGCCTGGATGCCGCCTTGATTGGGCCCTTGGTAGCGCTGCTCGATGCCCTGGAGGTAGCCAACCAGGCCTTGTCCCAGCCCGCCACTGCCAGCGAGTGGGGCGAACGCCTCAACGCTTTGCTGCAAGTGTTCTTCCTCGCCGAGGAGGAGCACGACGAATATCTCTTGATGCAACTGCAGGAATTGCGCGATAGCTGGCTGGAAGTCTGCGAAACCGTAGGCCTGCAGGACCAACTGCCCCTCACGGTGATCCGCGAGGCCTGGCTGTCGGGCCTCGATGAGGGCAAGCTGTCCCAGCGTTTTCTCGCCGGCTCGGTGAACTTCTGCACCTTGATGCCAATGCGGGCAATTCCTTTCCGCGTCGTCTGCCTGCTGGGCATGAACGATGGCGACTACCCGCGTGCCCAGCCGCCGCTGGACTTCGACCTGATGGCCAGCGACTACCGTCCCGGTGATCGTTCACGTCGCGAGGACGACCGTTACCTGCTGCTCGAAGCGCTGCTGTCGGCACGTGACCAGCTCTATATCAGCTGGGTGGGTCGTAGCATCCGTGATAACAGTGAGCGACCGGCCTCGGTGTTGATCGGCCAGCTGCGCGATCACCTGGCTGCCGGTTGGCGCCTCAAGGGCGATGCTGACGGCGAGCAACTGCTCCAGGCATTGACCCAGGAGCACCCGCTGCAGCCTTTCAGTGCGCGCTATTTCCAGAAAGGCAGTGCGCTGTTCAGCTATGCCCACGAGTGGCAATTGCTGCACCAGCAGACCACTGACGACGAGCAGCCAGTTCTCGGCCTGCCACCTTACGTCAGCGATGAAGCGCTGACGCTGAACCAGTTGCAGGACTTCTTGCGTCACCCAGTACGGCATTTCTTCAGCCAGCGCCTGAAAGTGTTCTTCGAAGCTCTGGAAGCGCCCACGCCAGACGAAGAGCCATTCGTCCTCGACGCATTGCAACGCTACAGCGCCAGCGAAAGCCTGTTGAGCGCCGCCCTGAGCGACCCGGACAACGCCGAACGCGCACTGCAGGCCCAGGCCCGCCGCCTGCAAGCCTGCGGCATGCTGCCCCTGGCGGGGTTTGGTGAACTGCTGCAGGCCGAACTGATCCAGCCTTTGCCCGATCTGCTGCAACGTCATCGCCAACTGTTGCAGCGTTGGCCAACGGTGGTCGACGGCGCGCTGCCGATCCATTTCGAACATGCAAACCATCGTCTTGAGGGCTGGCTGGGCCGGGTCTATCAGGCCGACGATCAAAGCCTGTTGAGCATCACCACGGTGCCCAACACCATCAGCGCCGGGCGCAACAACCTCAAGTGGCACCGCCTGATTGCCAGCTGGGTGATGCACCTTGCCGCCTGCGCCGCGGGTTATCCGCTGCACAGCGCACTGTTGGCCAGTGACATCACACTGCTGCTCGGCCCCTTGCCGCAGGCTCAGGCTGCCGAACAACTGGGGCACCTGCTGGTAGCGCGCCAGGCGGCGATGAATGCACCGCTGCCTGTAGCTGCCAAGACCGCCTTTGCCTGGCTGGCTCAGGACGATCCGGACAAGGCCCAGGCCGCCGCTGCCCGTGCCTATGAGGGGGATGGCCGCACCAGTTTCGGCGAGCGTAGCGAAAGCGTTGCGCTGGCCCGGCAGTTCCGCGATTTCGCCGCGCTCAGCGCCGACGAAACCTTCGAAGGCTGGTGTGAAGCCTTGTACCGCCCCCTGTTCAGCGCCGCCTGGCAAGCCCAGGGCAATCCGGAGAGTGAAGCATGACCCAGGCCCGTCCCCTGGCATTGAGTTTTCCCCTGCATGGCAGCCAGCTGATCGAAGCCAGTGCCGGCACGGGCAAGACGTTCACCATTTCCGCGCTGTACCTGCGCCTGATCCTTGGCCACGGCGGTGAGCAAGGCTTTGGCCGCGAACTGCTGCCGCCGCAGATTCTCGTGGTGACCTTCACCGACGCCGCCACCAAGGAGCTGCGCGAGCGTATCCGCGCCCGCCTGGCCGAGGCTGCGCGCTTCTTCCGCGGCGAGCTGGAAGGTGGCGACCCGCTGTTGCACCAGCTGCGCGACGACTATGCCGAAGAATACTGGCCACGCTGCGCCAATCGCCTGGAAGTCGCTGTGCAGTGGATGGATGAAGCAGCGGTATCGACCATCCATGGCTGGTGCCAGCGCATGCTCCGCGAGCATGCCTTCGACAGCGGCAGCCTGTTTACCCAGAGCCTGGAAACCGACCACAGCGACTTGCTCGGCCAGGTCATGCGCGATTACTGGCGGCGCTTTTGCTATGGCATGCACGGCGAAGCGCTGAACTGGGTGCGCAGCCATTGGGTCAGCCCCGATGCCCTGCTGCCGCGCATCCGCCCGCTGTTCGGCCGTGTGCGTGCACAGCAGGACGAAGCCGAACCGCAAGCGCTGATCGATGGCGCGCTGCAACAGCGGGTTGAGCAGTTGCGCCAACTCAAGGCGCCTTGGGCGAAATGGGCGCATGAGCTGCAGCAGATCTGCCGCGACGCCGTGGCCGCGAAACAGGCCGATGGCCGCAAATTGCAGGCGCGCTTCTTCGAGCCCTGGTTCGAGAAACTGCGCACCTGGGTCGGTGATGAACAAGAGGTGGAGCTCGACCTGGGTACCGGCTTTACCCGCCTGACCCCGGCCGGGATGGCCGAAGCCTGGAAAGCCGGTGATCCGCCCGACCATCCGGGGCTGCATGCCATGCAGAACCTGCCGCAACAGCTGCAAGCCCTGGTCAGCCCGGAAGCGCGTTTGCTCGAACACGCAGCGGCCTGGGTTGCGGCGCGCTTCGAAGTGGAAAAACGCCGCCGTGCCGAAATGGGCTTTGACGATATGCTGCTACGCCTGCAGCAGGCGTTGGGCACGGAGTCGGGCGAACGCCTGGCGGCGCTGATCCGCGAGCAGTTCCCGGTGGCGTTGATCGACGAGTTCCAGGACACCGACCCGGTCCAGTACGGCATCTTCGAAAGCATCTATCGCATCAGCGAGAACAACCCGGAAACCGGCCTGTTCATGATCGGCGACCCCAAGCAGGCGATCTACGCCTTCCGTGGCGCCGATATCTACACCTACCTGTCGGCCCGGCGCGCCACCGCCGGCCGACTGCATAGCCTGGACACCAACTACCGTTCCAGCCAGGCGATGGTCGCGGCGGTCAACCAGGTGTTTCTGCAGGCCGAAGCCCGCGAGTTGGGCAAGGGCGCCTTCCTGTTCCGCGAAGCCGACGACAACCCGTTGCCGTTCGTCGAGGTTCGCGCCAAGGGCCGCAGCGAACGCCTGCTGATCGACGGCGAGGCGTGTGCGGCACTGCAATGCTGGCAGCTGGAGAGCGAAGAGCCGGTTTCCAGCACGCTCTACCGCCAGCAGCTCGCCGCCAGCTGCGCGAGCCATATCGTTAGCGTATTGAATGGCGGCCAGCGCGGGGTAACCGGCTTCAGCGATGACCAGGGCGGGCTGCGCCCGTGCCAGCCTTCGGACATCGCCATCCTGGTGCGTGACGGCCATGAAGCGCAACGGGTGCGCAGCGAACTTGCCGCCCGCGATGTGCGCAGCGTGTACCTTTCCGACAAGGATTCGGTGTTCGCCGCCCAGGAGGCCCATGACTTGCTGGCCTGGCTCAAGGCCTGCGCCGAGCCGGACTCCGAACGCCTGCTCAAGGCCGCACTGGCCAGCCTGACCCTGGAGCTGTCGCTGGCTGAACTTGATCAGCTGAACCAGGACGAGCGGGTATGGGAAGGCTGGGTCATGCGTTTCCGTCGCTACCGTGAGATCTGGCAGCGCCAGGGAGTGCTGCCCATGCTGCGGCACCTGCTGCACGACTTCGAACTGCCGCGCATGCTGATCGGCCGCACGGATGGCGAACGGGTGCTGACCAACCTGCTGCACCTGGCCGAATTGCTGCAGCAGGCGGCCGGCGAGCTCGACGGTGAACAGGCGCTGATCCGTCACCTGGCCGAGCACCTGGCCAACTCCGGCCAAGCTGGCGAAGAACAGATCCTGCGCCTGGAGAGCGACGAGCAATTGGTCAAGGTGGTGACCATCCACAAGTCCAAGGGCCTGGAATACCCGCTGGTCTACCTGCCGTTCATCTGTACCAGCAAGCCGGTGGACGGCAGCCGCCTGCCACTGTCCTGGCACGACAGCCTGGGTAATGCACAGTTGACGCTGACGCCCGATGCAGCGCAGATCGCCCTGGCCGACGAAGAACGCCTGGCCGAAGACCTGCGCCTGCTCTATGTAGCCCTGACACGTGCCCAGCACGCCTGCTGGCTGGGGGTCGCCGACCTCAAGCGCGGTAACCAGAAGAGCTCGCAGCTGCACCGCTCGGCGCTCGGTTACCTGCTCGGTGGCGGCCAGGCACTGCCTGGCTCGGAGCACCTCAAGACGTGGCTGCAGCACTTGCTGGCAGGCTGCGAGACTATTGCCTGCCCGGCACTGCCGCAGGCTGGCGATGAGCGCTACCGTGCGTCCCAGGCCGAGCACCAGCTGTTACCCGCGCGCAAGCCACGGCGGGCTGCCGCCGAGCATTGGTGGATCGCGTCCTACAGTGCCTTGCGCGTTGGCGAACAGACCCTCGGCGCCGACAGCTCGCAGGCCCAGCAACTGCTCGATGACGAAGTTGCCGATACCCAGCTGATTCGCGAAGTGCCTGCCGAGGGTGGCGACATCCATCGCTTCCCTCGCGGCCCCAACCCGGGCACCTTCCTCCATGGGCTGCTGGAGTGGGCCGGCCGTGAAGGCTTTGCTGAAGTCGCCGGTAACCCCAAGCTCATCGAGCGTACGGTTGGCCAGCGTTGCAACCGCCGCGACTGGGCCGGCTGGATCCCGACACTCAGCCAATGGCTGCAGCGCCTGCTCAACGAGCCCATGCCGGCCGGCCCTTCGCAGCTGAAGCTGGCGCAATTGCAGCATTACCAGATCGAGATGGAGTTCTGGTTCGCCAGCCACAACGTCGACGCCGAGCAGCTCGACCGCCTGGTAGCCCGGCATACCCACCCCGGCGCAGCTCGCCCGGCTGCGCAGCCGACGGTGCTCAACGGCATGTTCAAAGGCTTCATCGACCTGGCCTACGAGCTCGACGGGCGCTACTACGTGGCGGACTACAAGTCCAACTGGCTCGGCCCGGACATCCAGGCCTACGACACCCAGGCCATGGAAAAAGCCATCCTCGAACATCGCTATGACCTGCAGTACGTGCTTTACCTGCTGGCCCTGCATCGCCAGCTGCGGGCACGGCTACCTGATTACGATTACGACCGCCATGTCGGCGGTGCCCTGTTCATCTTCCTGCGCGGCGCCAGCAGCAGTGGCCACGGTGTATATTTCGCCAAACCGCCACGCGAGCTGATCGATGCCCTCGACGCGCTGTTCCGTGGCGTGCACGCGCCCGAACAACAGGACCTGTTTGCCGGAGCCGCGCCATGAGCCGAACCCTCGACGATCTCTTGCCTACGCCACTGCACGCTGAGCACCTGCTGGCCCTGGCCCCCCAGCACAACAGTGCGGACCTGTTGCAGTTGCTCGATCGCTGGGTAGAGCGGGGCTGGCTGCGTGCGCTCGACCGGGCGTTCGTCAGCTTTCTTGAAGAGCGTGCTCCGGGCAGCGACCCGTTGCTCTTGCTGGCGGCAGCACTGGCCAGCCACCAACTAGGCCACGGGCATGTCTGCCTCGACCTGCAACAGACCCTCGCCGAGCCGGATTTCGCACTGTCGCTACCGCCGGAAGGCGATGCCCTGACCGGCCCGTTGCTGTTGCCCTCGCAACTGCTGGCCAACCTCGGCCTGCCCACCTGGCTGCAACGCATTGCCGCCAGCCAGCTGGTGGCGGCTGGCGATACGCCGGGCCAGCATGCGCGCCCGCTGGTGCTCAGCGGCCAACGCCTGTACCTGCGCCGCTACTGGAGCTATGAGCGGCAGATCGACCAGACCCTGCGCCAACGCCTGAGCCAGGACGAAGCGGCCCCGGCCGACCTGCCTGCGCGCCTGGCGCAGTTGTTCGACGAAGGCGCCCTGGCTGGCCAAGTGGACTGGCAGAAGCTCGCCTGCGCGCTGGCTACCCGTGCAGGCTTCAGCATCATCACCGGCGGCCCCGGCACCGGCAAGACCACCACGGTGGTGCGCTTGCTGGCACTGCTGCAGGCGCCTGCGGTGGAGCAGGGCAGGCCGTTGCGCATTCGCCTTGCCGCGCCGACCGGCAAGGCCGCCGCACGCCTGACCGAGTCCATCGGCCAGCAGGTTGAAAGGTTGCAGGTCAGCGCCGAGGTGCGCGGGCAGATCCCCACCGACGTCAGCACCGTGCACCGCCTGCTCGGCAGCCGCCCAGGCTCGCGGCATTTCCGTCACCATGCCGGCAACCCGCTGCCGCTGGATGTGCTGGTGGTCGACGAAGCGTCGATGATCGACCTGGAGATGATGGCCAACCTGCTGGAGGCATTGCCGCCCAAAGCACGGTTGATTCTGCTGGGGGACAAGGACCAGCTGGCCTCGGTCGAGGCGGGCGCCGTGCTCGGCGACCTGTGCCGGGATGCCGAAGAGGGCTGTTATTCGCCCGCGACCCAGGCCTGGCTGGAGCAGATTGGTGGTCAATCGCTGGCCGCCAGTGGCCTGAAAGCCGGCGATGCGCAACGCAATCCTTTAGCCCAGCAGGTGGTGATGCTGCGCTTCTCGCGACGTTTTGGTGAAGGCAGTGGTATCGGCCAGCTGGCGCGCCTGGTCAACCGCCAGGAGGCCCTGGCGGCACGCGACCTGCTGAGCATGCCGCCAGCAGACGTGTTCGGCCTGGCGCTGCGCGGCGAGCAGGATCGGGCCTTCGACCGCCTGATTCTCGACGGCCTCAACCGCGGTAACGATGGGCCCCAGGGCTATCGCAGCTACCTGCGCGCCATTGGCCGCTATCGCCCGGCACCGGGCAGCGCATTCGACGATCCGCGCTGGGAGCAGTGGGCCGCCAAGGTGCTGCACAGTTTCGAAGACTTCCAGCTGCTGTGCGCCGTGCGCAAGGGCGCCTGGGGTGTCGAAGGCCTCAACGAGCGGGTGGCGCGGGTGCTGCACAACGCCGGGCTGATCGACAGCCAGCAGCCCTGGTATGAAGGCCGCCCGGTGCTGGTGACGCGCAACGACTATGGCTTGGGCTTGATGAACGGTGACATCGGCATCGCTCTGCGCCTGCCGGATGAGCACGGTGAAGCGCTGCTGCGAGTGGCTTTCCCGCGCAACGACGGCAGTGGTGGGGTGCGCTTCGTCCTGCCCAGCCGTCTCAACGAGGTGGAAACCGTTTACGCCATGACCGTGCACAAGTCCCAGGGCTCGGAGTTCAGCCACACCGCGCTGGTCCTGCCGGATGCGCTCAACCCGGTGCTGACCAAGGAGCTGGTGTATACCGGTATCACCCGGGCCAAGCATTGCTTCAGCCTGATCGAACCGCGCCAGGGCATTTTCGAGGAAGCGGTGCTGCGCAAGGTACGGCGTATTTCCGGCCTCATGCTCGAACAGGTCTGACGCTCCTACGGATAGCCAGCGTTGTGCTATCGTTGCGCCGACTTCAGACAGGATTTTTGAGAGAATTCTCACATGACAGGCGCCAGGGAGTGGTTGACAGGCTGTGCGCTTTCGCTGCTGCTAGTTGCCCTGTCGCTATTGGCCGGTCCCGTCCAGGCGGACGGTTCGGCCACCTCCGCTCAGGCCCAGCAACGTGCCAGGGCGGTAACCCAGGTGGTCCTGGGTATCCTCAGCTATGCGCGCTGGCCGACCGAGCCAGTGCCCTTGCGCCTGTGCCTGGTCGGCCCCACCGAATATGCCGACGACCTGATCAAAGGCAACGTGCAGAATTCTGGCCAACCCTTGCAGGTACGCCGCCTGCTGGCCGACGACCGGCAGGTCGCCCAGGCCTGTGACGCCGTGTACATCGGCAAGCTCGACGATGCCCAGCGCGACCGCCTGTTCCAGGCCGTCAGTGGCCACCCGGTATTGAGCATCAGCGAAGCCGACGACCCGTGCACGGTGGGTAGCCTGTTCTGCCTGCGCGTCGGCGATCAGCAGGTCGCTTTCGAGGTCAACCTCGACTCCGTGGCCCGTTCCGGTGTGCGCATCCATCCCAGCGTGTTGCAGCTGTCACGGCGTCGCGGAGCTGTGCCATGAAGCGCTCGGCCAGGAAGGCTGGCGTGCGTCCAACCTTGCGCTCGGTACTCGGCCGTGGCCACCTCAGCGTGGCCCTCATGGCGGTGGGCCTTGCCGGTATCTCGCTGACCCTGCTCGGCGTGCTGGCCCTGCGAGCCTACGCCAACCACAACCTGCACCTGATTGCCCGCTCGATCAACTACACCGTCGAAGCCGCCGTGGTGTTCGACGACAGCGCAGCGGCTAACGAGGCGCTGGAATTGATCGCCAAAACCGAAGAAGTGGCGGACGCCAAGGTATTCAACAACGATGGGGAGCAGCTGGCGCACTGGCAGCGCCGCGAAGAAGGCGTGCTCGGGCACCTTGAGGCGCAAGTGGCGACGGCCTTGCTGGATGAGCCGATCAACCTGCCGATCCTGCACCAGCAACAGAAAGTTGGGCATATCGAACTGGTCGGCCAGGGTCGCAGCCTGCTGCTGTTCCTGCTCAGCGGCCTGGGTGGCATCCTGTTCTGTACGATCCTCAGTGCCTTCGTTGCCTTGTACCTGTCGCGGCGTCTGCTCGGCGACATCGTCCGCCCCCTGCGCGCCCTGGCCAGCGTCGCCCACGCTGCCCGTCGCGAGCGCAGCTTCGACCGCCGTGTGCCAGAAGCGCCCATTGCCGAGCTCAACGAACTGGGCAACGACTTCAATGCCTTGCTTGATGAACTGGAGGTCTGGCACAGCCACCTGCAGAACGAGAACGCCACCCTGGCCCACCAGGCCAGCCACGACAGCCTCACCGGCCTGCCCAACCGTGCGTTCTTCGAGGGCCGCCTCAGCCGCAGCCTGCGTAACGCCGCACGGCAGCAAGACCATTTGGCGTTGCTGTTCCTCGACAGTGACCACTTCAAGCAGATCAACGACAGCCTCGGCCATGCCGTGGGCGACGAAGTGCTGATCAACGTGGCCGACCGCGTGCGTGCGCAACTGCGCGAGCACGACCTGGTGGCCCGCCTGGGCGGTGACGAGTTCGCCGTGCTGCTGACCCCACTTCATTCGCGCGAAGACGCCGAACGCATCGCCGAGAAGATCATCGCCAGCATGCAACTGCCGATGCTGCTCGATGGCGGCGAAAGCCTCACCACGTCGCTCAGTGTCGGCATCGCGTATTACCCGGATGATGGCAGTGACCCTGCCAGCCTCCTCAATGCCGCAGATGCGGCGATGTACCAGGCCAAGCGCAAGCGCCGTGGCCAGTGGCAAGCGGCGCAGACGGAACGGTCCGCCGCCGATTTCCGGAACAGGAGTTGAACCGTGATACAGCGTTTGCGTTTTTCTTTCGCCGTGATGTTGCTGGCCTTGCTGGTATTGGCAGGGTGCCAGAGCACGCCCCCCAAAGGGCTGACCGCCGAGCAGATTGCCGTGCTCAAGCGTGAAGGTTTTGCCCCCACCGACGAGGGCTGGGCGTTCGACCTGTCGGGCAAGGTGCTGTTCGGTAGCGACCTGGACAGCCTCAACGGCGCGAGCCAGGCGATCGTCGAGCGGATCGGCAAGGCCTTGCTGGGCGTGGGCATTGAGCGTGTGCGGGTCGATGGCCATGCCGATGCCTCGGGCAAGGCGGCGTACAACCAGCAGCTGTCCGAGCGGCGTGCGCAGAGTGTGGCCAAGGCGTTGATTGACGTTGGCATGCAGGCGCAGAACATTCATACCCGCGGGCTGGGTAGCACGCAGCCGGTGGCGGACAACCGCACCAGTGCCGGGCGGACCGAGAACCGACGGGTGTCGATTGTGGTGGCGTCTTATTGACATAGCTGCAAAGAATGCAGCGCGGTGTAGCTGACAGGTGCCTGCCTTGAGGCTTTCGGCGCCTATGAGTCCCGCGCCGTCCGCGCGGCGCTCGGTCTCATAGGCGCTGAAATGCTCTGGCGAACCCCCAGAGGCCCCCATCAATCCTGAGCGAAGCGCATTTCTCGGGTCTCACCCATCAACAACGGCGCATTCGCCTCGGTCACCCCGCGAATGTAGTCCCACAACAAGGTAATCCGCTTCAACTTCCTCAAATCCTCCCGGCAATACATCCAGAACTGCCGCGTCACCTCGATCTCCTCCGGCAACACCGTCACCAGCCGCGCATCCTGCGCCGCCAGGAAGCACGGCAATATCGCCAACCCACGTCCCTGCAACGCCGCCGTGTACTGGGCAATCACACTGGTACTGCGCAAATGTGCATTGGCATTGGGAATCAGGTTGGCCAGGTACAGCAACTCCGAACTGAACGCCAGGTCGTCCACATAGCTGATGAACGGGTGGCTCACCAGGTCGCTGACCTGGCGGATCGGCGCATGGCTGTCGAGGTAGTCCTGGGTCGCATACAGCCGTAGCCGGTAGTCGCACAGCTTGCAGCACACATAAGGCCCATGCTCCGGTCGCTCCAGCGCGATGACGATGTCCGCTTCGCGCTTGGACAGGCTGATGAAGTGCGGCAGCGGCAGGATATCCACCGAGATCGCCGGGTAGGCATCGACGAAATGGCTCAGCTGCGGGGTGATGAAAAAGCTACCGAAGCCCTCGGTGCACCCCATGCGCACATGCCCCGACAGCGCCACGCCCGAGCCGGAAACCTGCTCGCAGGCCATGTGCAAGGTGCTCTCGATCGACTCCGCGTAGCCCAGCAGGCGTTGCCCCTCGGCGGTCAGGACGAAGCCGTTGGTGCGTGACTTCTCGAACAGCAGCGTGCCCAACGCCCCCTCCAGCGAGCTGATGCGCCGCGACACCGTGGTGTAGTCGACGGCCAGGCGTTTGGCCGCGCTGCTGGCTTTGCGCGTGCGCGCCACTTCAAGGAAGAACTTCAGGTCGTCCCAGTTCAGCGAACTGAGGGAGGTCAGGTCTTTTTGCATGTTGATCCGGTTTTTTTGTGCGTTCTTGTTGGATGTTTGCACATCTATACTCGAAAAAAGCCCCAAGGCGCCACCTCGCGTTTGCCCGGCGCTGGCGATCTCGTCCTGACAATAATTCCAAGGAGAACGCAGATGAACGCACCACAATCCCCTGACAAGACCAAGGTCGAGCAGGTCAAGCTGCTGATCGACGGCCAGTGGGTCGAGTCGAAAACCAGCGAATGGCGCGATATCGTCAACCCGGCCACCCAAGAGGTGCTGGCGCGGGTACCGTTCGCCACTGTCGAAGAAGTGGATGCCGCCGTGGCTGCGGGCCAGCGCGCCTTCAAGACCTGGCGTGACACCCCGATCGGCGCACGCATGCGCATCATGCTCAAGCTGCAGGCACTGATCCGCGAACACACCAAGCGCATCGCCCAGGTGCTCAGTGCCGAACAGGGCAAGACCCTCGCCGACGCCGAAGGCGACATTTTCCGCGGCCTGGAAGTGGTCGAGCACGCGGCCTCCATCGGCACCCTGCAGATGGGCGAGTTCGCCGAGAACGTCGCCAGTGGCGTGGACACCTACACCCTGCGCCAGCCGATCGGCGTCTGCGCCGGCATCACTCCGTTCAACTTCCCGGCGATGATCCCGCTGTGGATGTTCCCGATGGCCATCGTCTGCGGCAACACCTTCGTCCTCAAGCCTTCCGAGCAGGACCCGCTGTCGACCATGCTGCTGGTCGAGTTGGCGCTGGAAGCCGGTGTGCCGGCGGGCGTGCTCAACGTGGTGCACGGCGGCAAGCAGGTGGTGGATGCGATCTGCACCCACCAGGACATCAAGGCGATTTCCTTCGTTGGCTCGACCGAAGTCGGTACCCATGTGTACAACCTGGCCAGCCAGCACGGCAAGCGTGTGCAGTCGATGATGGGCGCGAAGAACCACGCCGTGGTGCTGCCAGACGCCAACCGCACGCAAACCGTCAATGCCTTGGTCGGTGCTGCCTTCGGCGCGGCAGGCCAGCGCTGCATGGCCACCTCGGTGGCGGTGCTGGTAGGCAAGGCGCGTGAGTGGCTGCCGGACATCAAGGACGCGGCCAGCAAACTCAAGGTCAACGCCGGTTGCGAGCCGGGCACCGATGTCGGCCCGGTGGTTTCCAAGCGCGCCAAGGAGCGTGTGCTGGGCCTGATCGAAAGCGGTATCAAGGAAGGCGCCAAGCTTGAACTCGATGGCCGTGGCGTGACGGTGCCAGGCTACGAGCAAGGCAACTTCGTCGGCCCGACCCTGTTCTCCGGGGTGAAGACCGACATGCAGGTGTACACCCAGGAAATCTTCGGCCCGGTGCTGGTGACCCTGGAAGTCGACACCCTCGACGAAGCCATCGCCCTGGTCAACGCCAACCCGTTCGGCAACGGCACTGGCCTGTTCACCCAGAGCGGCGCGGCGGCGCGCAAGTTCCAGAGCGAGATCGACATCGGCCAGGTCGGTATCAACATCCCGATTCCGGTACCGGTACCGTACTTCAGCTTCACCGGCTCGCGCGGCTCCAAGCTCGGCGACCTGGGCCCATACGGCAAGCAAGTGGTGCAGTTCTACACTCAGACCAAGACCGTCACCGCCCGCTGGTTCGATGACGACAGCGTCAATGACGGTGTGAACACCACCATCAGCCTGCGCTAAGGAGCACGCCATGCGTATCGCATTCATCGGCCTGGGCAACATGGGCGCGCCCATGGCCCGCAACCTGATCAAGGCCGGGCACCAGCTGAACCTGTTTGACCTGAACAAGACCGTGCTGGCCGAGCTCGCCGAACTCGGCGGCCAGGTCAGCGCCTCGCCGAAGGACGCGGCGGCCAGCAGCGAGCTGGTGATCACCATGCTGCCGGCGGCGGCCCATGTGCGCGCTGTGTACCTCAACGAAGACGACGGTGTGCTGGCCGGTATCCGCCCAGGCACGCCGACCCTGGATTGCAGCACCATCGACCCACAGACCGCGCGTGAGGTGTCCAAGGCGGCCGCCGCCAAAGGTGTGGACATGGGCGATGCGCCGGTGTCCGGAGGTACCGGCGGCGCCGCGGCGGGCACACTGACCTTCATGGTCGGCGCCAGCAACGAGCTGTTCGCCACCTTCAAGCCGGTGCTGGAGCAGATGGGCCGCAACATCGTGCATTGCGGTGAAGTGGGTACCGGGCAGATCGCCAAGATCTGCAACAACCTGCTGCTGGGCATCTCGATGATTGGCGTGTCCGAGGCCATGGCCCTGGGCAATGCGCTGGGCATCGACACCAAGGTGCTGGCGGGGATCATCAACAGCTCGACCGGGCGTTGCTGGAGTTCCGATACCTACAACCCGTGGCCGGGCATCATCGAGACTGCGCCCGCGTCGCGGGGGTATACCGGTGGGTTTGGCGCCGAGCTGATGCTCAAGGACCTGGGGCTGGCCACCGAGGCAGCGCGCCAGGCGCACCAGCCGGTGATTTTGGGCGCCGTGGCCCAGCAGTTGTATCAGGCCATGAGCCTGCGCGGTGAAGGCGGCAAGGACTTCTCGGCGATCGTCGAGGGCTACCGCAAGAAGGATTGACGAGCGAGGCTTCATCGCGGGCCGGGCGGCCTTCCCTCTGTAACTGCGCACCAGAGGGAAGGGCACCCGCCCCGCGATGTTTTTTGAGCATTATTTAGGTAAGGGGGGTAAGTAATGCATGAAAACTCCCAAACCAAAAAATGCGATAGTCAATATCAAAAGCGAGGAGCCCAAGAAGATTAGAAGGGTCTTGATTTTTGAAGGAAGATTATTTATTTCCTTGACGTCAATGAGGTTTTTTCGTGCATAGAATTTAGGAATGAGCAGGATGAATGATATATTCGTTAGTCGAAAGAATTTTCCCATCAAGCCAGCATGTAGCCAGAGTTTTTTTTCGCCGGTTATTGCATTGCAATTTAATAAAAATCCTTCATTGTAATCAATTTTGCGATGGGCGATATATATTGTTAATGCTAGGTTCAAGAAAAGTAAAGTTGTGACTGTCATGCTGTAGACTAAAAAAATCCAGTGCATGAGTGTCATTTTGCTACTGCCTCGTATAGAAGTTCTCCAGCCCAGGCACCTGCTTCATTCCCAAATTTTCCGCCTGCCATTCCCCCCCACTGTACCGCCGAATATCCCACAAGCGAGTGCTTCAAGGCCCCGCTCTGCGACGTCTTTTCAAACTATAGCGATATCTAGTTTTGTACATCTTGTAAGGAGTTGCTCGGTTAGCTTTGAAGATACAGGTAATGGGATATTAAAAGAGATGGGAAGAGAGTTATGTGCAGCGTCCAGAGCGTTACAAGTAGAGTCTTCGTTTTTCTAGGGAATGATTCAACCTCTTTTTGCTCCACCAGTTTTCTTTTTGTGAACACTGATGGTAGTACGAGTACTGTTGAAATTGCCCCGGTCCGCATTAGTTTCCCGATCAGCCCGGCTCGCTCGTAGGTCGCTCTGTTTTGTATGATGTATTGGCTGTTAGGGAATAATGACTCAAAGTACTCGGTGCTCCGGGCGGCGATAATGCACTGTATTGTCATGGTGACGATGATCAGGTTAATGATGATTGCCGCGATTAACCCTTCATCGACAATGCTCACCTTGAAACTCCCCTATACAGAAACTCACCGTAGATTTCACCTTGCCACTCTCCAACTTTTCCACCAATCGTTGCCCCAGTACCGCCAATTACTACTGCACAGACCAGTCCACCCGTGCCTGCCGTCGACAAGCCGATCGCGGCGCATAGTGCAGGGGCTAAGAGAGTACCAGCCGCATAACCACCAACGCTTCCGCCTGCGAGCCCTCCTATTAGTGAGCCTCCTTACGGACCACCGTATTGGCAATGTGTGAATTCAGGACATCAAACTTTTCCAGGGAATGACCGGTCAGCGCCAGGTCGGATTTCAGCCTGTGATAGTTTTGCAGCTTGAGGTTGAGGTACGCGCGAGCTTCAGACATGGCAGCACCCTCACGCGTATTTTCTGTTGCCGATTCGGTCCCAGCCCCCGGCGATATTGCCGCCGCCACTGCCATCGTGGCGGCGTTGCTGGGTGTAAGTGGTCTTGATACGCCCGTAATTGATCTGCACCACTTCCAATGGCACTCCAGTGTCCACGGCCTGCGAATACTCGGCGATGATCACTTCTTCGAGGATGATTTCGAAGTACCTGAGCTTGTCACCACCAGCACGGCAGAGGGCAAGCTTCACCTCTTTCAGATGCTGGCCCGTGCAACTGGCTTCCATCAGTTTGCAACTGGCACTGTCGAGGTATTTGGTGAAAGTGAAGTTGGTAACGGAAGTCCTGCCCGATGTTGCGCCACCTGCAGAACTGGCAGTGGCAGAGGTACTTTGGCTGACGCCAAAGTCGTAGCCCAGCACTTCAATCCATTTGCTGTATTTTTCGTCCAGTGCTTCGCCTGGAATACTGTCGATCTGAATGTAGGCGTCGAAGGCCATGATTACTCTCCTTGACATTGTTTTGGATGGGCAATGCTGCCCGGCGATTCGGGCGACCTGTGCAGGCTAGGTCTGGGAGAGAGCGAGGGCAATACGCTATGGGGCGGTGTGGCGCAATTCAGAAAAGGACTACAAGCAGGGGGATTCAAGCTGAGGGTAAATGTCAGAAGATGTTGCTGAAGTTCAATGGGTTTATGGCTGTTTTGCTATTTCTGCTCCCGATGTTCAACAGAGTGATGGCCCTGTAGGAAGTTTCGCGCTTTCCACAGGGCCTACATCGAGTTGGCAAAAAAAATCAGGCGAAGACGAAGTACTTGCGCACAGTCTCGACCACTTCCCAGGTGCCTTTCATCCCTGGCTCGATCACGAACACATCACCCGCTTTCAGGTGCTTCGGCTCTTCGCCTTCCGGGGTGATGATGCAGTAGCCATCGAGGAAGTGGCAGAACTCCCACTTCTCGTAGTTGACCTCGAACTTGCCCGGGGTGCAGATCCAGGTGCCCATGATCTTGCTGCCGTCGGCCGACAGGTAGGCGTTGAGGTTGACGGTGTGCGGATCGCCGCCGATGCGCTTCCACTTGGTGGCGTCCACGACCGGCGTCGGGCAGGTTTCGCGCAGGACGGTGATGAAATCGGACATGGCACAACTCCTGGTGACTGGCTGAATGACTGGTCACCATAGGGCCATTGGCCGAGCCGCAGTTGCCTGGGCTCGACGTCCAGCTGCCTGCCCGCGCTATGCCAGGGCATTGACCTCGACGGTGATGTGGGCCAGCTCCTCGTGCACGCTCAACGCCTGGCGCACGCTGTCGGCGCTCAGTGCGGCCTGGCTGGCCAGGCTGAGGATGCAGGCGTACTGGTCCTTGCCCACGCGCCACACGTGCAGGTCGGTGATGGTGGCGGGCACCGGCAGTTCGGCGACCACTTCGCGAATTTCCTCGACCACTGGCGCATCCATCTCGGCATCCAGCAAGACGCGGCCGGTATCGCGCAGCAGGCCGCGAGCCCAGAGCGCCACCAGCACCGCACCGACCAGGCCCATCACCGGGTCGAGCCAACCGGCGCCCCAGAACTTGCCGGCCAGCAGGGCGACGATCGCCAGCACCGACGTGGCGGCGTCGGCGATCACGTGCAGGTAGGCCGAGCGCAGGTTCAGGTCGTGGTGGTGATGGCCGTGGTGGTGGTGGTCATGGCCATGGTCATGGTGGTGATGATCGTGGTCGTCGCGCAGCAGCCAGGCGCAGATCAGGTTCACGGCCAGGCCGATCACCGCGATGAAGATCGCCTCGTCATAGTGGATCGGCCCTGGCGTCAGCAGGCGCTCGGCCGACTGGAAGGCCATCAGCCCGGCCACACCGAGCAGCAGCAGGGCGCTGGAGTAGCCGCCGAGGATCTCGATCTTCCAGGTGCCAAAAGCGAAGCGTTGGTCCTTGGCATAACGACGCGCGGCAGCGTAGGCCAGCAGCGACAACCCCAGGGCCAGGGCGTGCGAGCTCATGTGCCAGCCGTCGGCGAGCAGGGCCATGGAGTTGAAGAACCAGCCCCCGGCGATTTCCGCCACCATCATGATCGCCGTCAGCCACACGGCCAGGCGTGTCTTGCGCTCGGCGCCGAGGTTGCTGGTGTGGAACTGGTGGCTGTGCTGCCAGCGGCCTGAGGTTTGTGTCGCCATGGTTTATCATGCTCCCGGAAAGTCGAGAAATATACTATACCCCAGTATACCTATCATCTTGTGAGTGAGAAATGGCACATACGATCAAGAGCAAGAAGCAGCTGCTGACCCGCGTGCGCAAGATCAAAGGCCAGGCCGCTGCCCTGGAGACCGCACTGGAGCAGGACAAGGACTGCCTGGCGATCCTCCAGCAGATCGCTGCCGTGCGCGGCGCGGTGAACGGGCTGATGACCGAAGTCATGGAAGGGCACATCCGCGAACACCTGGTGGCGGAAGGGCTGAGTGCCGAAGAACGGCAGGAAGAGGCGGACAAGGTGGCGGCGTTGTTGCGGTCTTATCTGAAGTGATACCCCCTGGGGGTATATGGCAGGAGTTCCATTTTCCCACGAGACGATCAGTTGAGAGCTACAACACAGTCCTAACCAGCTCATATGGCCAATCCCGATTACGTTGGCGGGGTTTGGGCTGTTGTGGACTGCAAGGACTTCGCCTGCCTTAGCGGCGGTTCGACGCCTCGATAAACGTTTGGGCCTGGATCAATCGTTCAACCAACCCCGCCGAATAGCCTGGCAACCCGGCAAAATCCCGTGCGCACAACAGCAACCGTCGGTTGGCCCAATCCTCTCGCAGCGCCACCCAGTGCATCGGCAACACCCCCTTCCAGCGCTGCACCGATGCCAGCGGCACCACGCCGATACCGGCACCACCGGCGACCATGCGAATCACCCCGTCAAACCCTTCGGCCCGCACCCGTACTTGCATGCGGTGGCCTTCGCGCAGGGCCTGTTCCTCCAGGTACAGCGCCAGGGCGCTGTTCGCCCCCAGCCCGACATGGCCGTGGGCAAGGCAATCGACGAAGCTCGGGGCGGGCGCTGCGGCGAGGGGATGATCCAGCGGAGTCACCAGCACCAGCGGATCATCGCGAAACGGCAAGGTCTGCAGATGGGTGCTGGGCGCTGCGGTGGAAATGATGCCCAGATCCGCCATGCCCTGAGTGATCGCCTGCACGATGCGCAGGCTGGGCAGCTCCTGCACATCGACGCTGATCCCAGGGTTGTCGGCGAGGTAGCTGGCCAGCAGTTCCGGTAGGTATTCGGTCAGCGCCGCCGTGTTGCACAGCAGCCGCACCTGCCCTTGCTGGCCCTTGGCATAGTGAGCCAGGTCGAACTGCAGACGCTCGACTTGCTGGCCGATCAGTCGCGCATGCTGCAGCAGCGCCTGCCCGGCGGGTGTCGGCTGCACGCCACGGCGATTGCGCTCGAGCAAAGGTGTGCCAAGCGAGGCCTCCATCGCGCGGATACGTGCACTGGCCGCTGGCAGCGACAGATGGCTGCGGCGGGCGCCAGCGGTGATGTTGCCGCATTCGGCAGTGTGCTGGAAAAGCCGAAGGTCGATCAGGTCGAAATGCATCTGCCTCTGTCCTGGCAAGAGTCTGGCTGAGTATATGGCAGATTTTCACACCATCCGCTGCGCGCCATCATGGCGGCCATGGATACCTTGATCGCTTTCTACCAGAACATTGGCCCGGCAATGACGCTGCTGGTGGTCATCACCTTCCTGCTGGCCGGTGCTGTCAAAGGTGTGATCGGCCTCGGCCTGCCGACCATCGCCATGGGCTTGCTGGGGCTGGCTATGCCACCGGCGCAGGCTGCGGCGCTTCTGATCGTTCCGTCGACGCTGACCAACCTTTGGCAACTCGCAGCCGGAGGGCATCTGCCGGCGCTGCTGCGCAGGCTTGGGCCGATGCTGGCGATGATCTTCGTCGGTACCTTGCTGGGCAGTGCCTGGCTGGGTATCAACAGCGGGCCCTGGGCGGTGCATGCGTTGGGGGCGGCGCTGGTGATCTACGCGCTGTACGGGCTGGCAGGCCCGGCGTTGCGGCTGGCGCCGAAGCGGGAAGGCTGGCTGGGGCCGGTCTGTGGGCTGGTGACCGGTGTGGTCACTGCGGCCACTGGCGTTTTCGTAATGCCTGCGGTGCCTTACCTGCAGAGCCTGGGCCTGAGCCGCGACGAGATGATCCAGGCGCTGGGCCTGTCGTTCACGGTCTCGACCCTGGCGTTGGCCTTCGGCCTGGCGGGGCAGGATGCCCTGGGTGGGCAAGCGTTGGGTGCTTCGTTGCTGATGCTGGCGCCGGCGTTGCTGGGCATGCTCGCGGGGCAGTGGCTGCGCCAGCGCATCAGCGCAGCGCTGTTCAAGCGCTGCTTCTTCATAGGCCTGGCCGCACTGGGCGGCCACCTGCTGATCAACGGTTAGCGGACGAGGCGCTGAGCATGACGATCGGCTGGATGTCGAAATCGCGCTCCAGGTAGTCCATGCGCTTTTCGAAGAACTCGACCATGTGCGGCAGTGCCGAGTGCTCGTCCAGCGCGGCCTTGTTTGCCCACACCTCATAGAAGACGAACAGGCTCGGGTCCTGCTGGTCGCGCAGCATGTGGTATTCGATGCAGCCCGGCTCCTGGCGGCTTGGCTCGACATAGGCACGGAACAGGGTTTCGAACGCTTCGGCCATTTCCGGACGGGTCTTGGCCTTGAGGATGAATGCGTGCTGCTGGCTCATTGATCGTACTCACTGAAGAAGGGTGAATCGATTTTACGGCAATAATTAAGTCTATATTCGTGACTTCAGGTCAATTGTATTTTGCCCTGTACCTGCTGTATCCCACGCCCGCGAGCCATTACTGTGCCGGTCATCCATTTATGACGCGAGGCCCAGCATGAAAAAGATCCTTCTGCTCAATGGCGGCAAACAGTTCGCTCACTCCGACGGCCGCCTCAACCAGACCCTGCACGACGCCGCCCTGGCGCATCTGGACCGTGCCGGTTTCGATGTGCAGCAAACCTTCATCGACGGTGGCTACGACGCCCAGGCCGAGGTCGAGAAATTCCTCTGGGCCGATGTGATCATCTACCAGATGCCAGGCTGGTGGATGGGCGCGCCGTGGACCGTGAAGAAGTACATCGACGATGTCTTCACCGCCGGCCACGGCAGCCTCTATGCCAACGACGGCCGCACCCGCTCCGATCACTCGCAGAAGTACGGCAGCGGTGGCCTGGTGCACGGCAAGCAGTACATGCTGTCATTGACCTGGAACGCGCCACAGCAAGCGTTCGATGACCCGAGCGACTTCTTCGAGGGCAAGGGTGTGGATGCGGTGTATTTCCCGTTCCACAAGGCCAACCAGTTCCTCGGCATGACCGGCCTGCCGACCTTCCTTGCGGTAGATGTGATGAAACGCCCGGATGTGCCGGCAGCCCTGGCGGCCTATGAAGCTCATCTGGACAAGGTGTTCGGCAAGGCTATCTAATCCCTGCACGGACCCAGCACAGGCGCTCAAGTGAAAACCCGATCCGAAGAACTCCAGGTATTCGTTGCCGTCATCGACTGCGGCTCGATTTCTGCCGCTGCCGAGCAGATGGGCCAGACCCCATCCGCTGTCAGCCGCACGCTGTCACGCCTGGAAGCCAAGCTCGGCACCACCTTGGTCAACCGCACCACCCGGCGCATGGACCTCACCGAAGAAGGCCGCTTCTTCCTTGAGCGTTCGCGCCGGGTGCTGGAGCAGATGGACGAGATGGAGGAGCGCCTGTCGATGAACCGCCAGACCCCGTCCGGGCGCCTGCGCATCAACGCCGCGGCGCCGTTCATGCTGCACGCCATCCTGCCGTGGATCGGCGAGTTCCGCCGCCAGTACCCCGGCATCGAACTGGAGCTCAACACCGACGACCTGATCATCGACCTGCTGGAACAGAGCACCGACGTGGCCATCCGCATCGGCGATCTCGCCGACTCCAGCCTGCATGCCCGCTCCCTCGGCTGCAGCCCGGTACAGGTGCTGGCGAGCCCGGAGTACCTGGCACAGCACGGCACACCGGAAAAGGTCGAAGACCTGAACAATCACTGCCTGCTCGGCTTCAGCCAGCCCGAGTCGCTCAACCAGTGGCCGTTGCGCCACGCCCAGGGCGACCGCTGGGGCATCCGCCCGGCATTGATCGCGTCCAGTGGCGAGACCCTGCGCCAGCTGGCGCTGGCCGGGGAGGGCATCGTCGCCCTGTCGCACTTCATGACCCACGAAGACATCCGCGCCGGCCGCCTCAAGGTGCTGCTGAGCGAGGCCAGCAACGGCTACCGCCAGCCGATTCACGCGGTGTACTACCGCAACACGCAGCTGGCCTTGCGCATTCAGTGCTTCCTCGACTTCATCCAGCGCAAGCTGGCCATGTACGCCTGCTGAGTTGCCTGAACGCGACAGATTCTGTCCACAGGCGGCGAAACTTCCTACGTGTGATTGCACAGTCAGAGCGCTTCGGCCTTACTGACTGCTCAACAAAAACAACACCAAGGAAGTGTCATGCGTATTGTCCCGTTCCACTACCTGGCTCTGGCAGCCGCGATCCTGAGCTGTTCCTCGACTTATGCTGCCACGTTGGACGGCGGCGCGGTGGCCGCGCCCGATCAATATGGTGCACAGGTAGCCGCCGATATTCTCAAGAAGGGCGGCAACGCGGTGGATGCTGCGGTAGCGACAGCCTTCACCCTGGCGGTGACCTACCCCGAGGCGGGTAACATCGGCGGCGGTGGCTTCATGACCCTGTTCGTCGACGGCAAGCCGTACTTCCTCGACTATCGCGAAGTGGCGCCAAAGGCCGCCACGCGCAACATGTACCTGGACGACAAGGGCGAGGTGATCGAGAACCTGAGCTTGGTCGGCGTACGCGCCGCAGGCGTGCCCGGTACGGTGATGGGCCTGTGGGAAGCCCACCAGAAATTCGGCAAGCTGCCCTGGAGCGAGCTGCTGACCCCGGCCATTGGCTATGCGAAAAACGGCTTCAAGGTCGCCGAAAAACAGTACCAGTACCGCAACGATGCCCAGGGCATGTTCAAGACCGCGACCAACTTCAACGACTATTTTGGCAACATGAAGGTCGGTGAACTGTTCAAACAGCCGGAAATGGCCCAGACCCTCGAACGCATCGCCGACAAAGGCGTGAGCGAGTTCTACCAGGGCAAGACCGCCGACCTGCTGGTGGCGCAGATGCAGGCCGACAAGGGCCTGATCACCAAGGAAGATCTGAAGGATTACAAGGCCGTGTGGCGTGAGCCGATGGCCCTGAGCTGGCGCGGCAATGTGGTCTACACCGCGCCGCCACCAAGCTCCGGCGGCGTCGCCTTGGCCCAGCTGCTGGGCATCAAGGAAGACCGGGCGGCGGACTTCAAGGGGGTGGCGCACAACTCGGCGCAGTACATCCATCTGCTGTCGGAGATCGAGAAACGCGTGTTCGCCGACCGCGCCGACTACCTGGGCGACCCGGCGTTCACCCAGGTGCCGGTCGACCAGTTGGTGGCCAAGGACTACCTGGCCAAGCGCGCCGCCCAGGTCAACCCGAAGGCCATCTCCGAAACCGACAAGGTCAAGCCAGGCCTGGAGCCGCACCAGACCACGCACTTCTCGATCGTCGACAAGCAGGGCAACGCGGTCAGCAACACCTACACCCTGAACCTCGATTATGGCAGCGGCGTGGTTGTCAAGGGTGCGGGCTTCCTGCTCAACGACGAGATGGACGACTTCAGCGCCAAGCCTGGCGCCGCAAATGCCTTTGGCGTGGTCGGCGGTGACGCCAACGCCATCGAACCGGGCAAGCGCATGCTGTCGTCGATGAGCCCGAGCCTGATGACTCGCGATGGCAAGGTCGAGCTGGTGATCGGGACGCCGGGTGGTTCGCGGATCTTTACCTCGATCTTCCAGGTGATGAACAACCTGTACGACTACGGCATGCCGCTGGAGAAGGCCGTGGCGGCGCAGCGTGTGCACCACCAGTTGCTGCCCAAGGACACCATCTACTTTGACAGCTATGCGCCGTTGACTGGCCCGGTGGCCGATGAGCTGAAGAAGATGGGCTATGTACTGGAGGATCAGGGCTGGGAGATGGGGGATATCCAGGCGATCCGGGTGAACGGGGCACAGCTTGAGACTGCGTCCGATCCGCGCGGGCGCGGGGTGGGGATGATCGTCAAGTAACGCTGCATAGGCAGTGCTGACGCATTCGCGGGTTTACCCGCGAATGCGATCTGAAGGTCAGACGCGGAACTGGCTGACCAGCATCTGCAAGTGACCTCCCAGGCGCGCCAGTTCTACGCTGGACGCCGCCGTCTCATCACTGGCCGCCGCGGTCTGCTCCGACACATCCCGTACATTCAGGATGCTGCGGCTGATTTCTTCAGCCACCGCACTCTGCTGCTCGGCCGCCGCCGCGATCTGCTGGTTCATCGACTGGATGCTCGACACCGTGCTGGTGATGTTCTCCAGCGAAGCACCAGCCTTGCGCGCCAGCTCCACACTGCTGTCGGTCAAGGTGCGGCTGCCCTGCATGGCATTGGCCACCTGCAGAGTGCCGTGCTGCAGGCTGGCCACCAGTTCTTCGATCTCTTCGGTGGACTTCTGCGTACGCTGGGCCAGGCCACGTACTTCGTCGGCGACCACGGCAAAACCACGGCCGGCTTCACCGGCACGGGCCGCTTCGATCGCGGCGTTGAGCGCCAGCAGGTTGGTCTGCTCGGCCACCGACTTGATCACGTCCATCACGCTGCCGATCTTCTGGCTTTCCTGCTGCAGCAGGTTCATGGCCTCGGTGGAGCGGTGCACTTCCTCGGCCAGGCGTTCGATCTGGCTGATCGCCTCGCCAACCACGCGGTCACCGGCACGGGCCTCGTCGTCGGCACCGGTGGCGGCATGGGAAGCCTGCTCGGCGTTGCGCGCCACTTCCTGAACGGTAGCGGCCATTTCATGCATGGCGGTGGCCACCTGGTCGGTTTCGACCTTCTGGCTGTTGGCACCGGCGCTGGTCTGTTCGGTCACCGCCGACAGCTCTTCGGCGGCGCTGGCGATCTGGGTGACGCCGTCACGGATGCCGCTGATCAGCTCGCGCAGGGTCGTGCCCATGCGTGCGATGCCTTGTTGCAGCACGCCGATTTCGTCGCGGCGGGTGACGCGCAGGTCGTGGGTCAGGTCGCCACCGGCGATGCGTTCCACCGCTTGCAGGGTATCGCGCAGCGGGCGGGTGATCTGGCGGGTGATGACCACGGCGGCGATGACACCAGCCAGCAGGGCCAGCAGCGTGGCGATGGCCTGCAGGCTGCGGGCCTGGGCGCTCTCGGCATCGCGGCGTTCCAGCTGGATGCTGTACAGCGCGTCGCTGCGCTTGACGATATCGGCACCCTGCACGGTCATTTCTGCGCGGGCGACGGTGATTTCGGCGACCGCATCGCGGAACTGGCGCACGGCATCGCGGTAGGCCTGCACCGATTGCTCGAACTGCTGCACGCGGGTGGCTTCAGCTGGCAGCTGGCGCTTGAGGTTGTCGATATCGGCCAGCGCACCTTCCAGCTGGCGCAGGGCGGCCTGCTCGTTGGCGCTGGTGTTGTCGGCGATGTAGCCGCGCACGTCGACGCGCACTTGCAGCAATTGCTGGCGTGCCTTGCTGATCAGCTGGTACTGGGCCAGGCGCACGCTGTCGACCTCGGGACGGGACATGACGTCCTGGCTGAGCGATTCCATGGCGTCATCGGCCTTGGCGGCCGACACGTTCATCGCATCACGGGCAGCCAGCGAGCTCTTGTAGCCGGCGCGCATCTTGTTCAGCGACACCTTGTACTCGCTGATGGTTTGCCCCAGCTCCTTGAGCAGCGCGACGTTGGCCGGGCTGGTGAAAGTGGTGACCAGGTATTGCTGCTGCTTGCTGAAGGCGTCGAGCTTGGCCTGGGTGTTGGCAGCGGCGGCGTCATCGCCATTGGCGATCATGTATTGCAGGCGCGCAATGCGCAGGTCGGTCAGGTCCTTGTTGAGCTGGCCGATGTCGCCCATCCAGTTGCTGCGGTCAATCAGGCTGCCCAGGCTGGTCCAGCCAGTCAGGGCCAGCAGGCCGGTTAGAAACAGCACCAGGCCGAAGCCCAGGCCAAGTTTGAGGTTGACGCTGATGTTGGCAAACCAGCTGTTCATGCACGCTCTCCAGAAAATTCATTCGCTCACTTGATCATCAATCGCAGGGCGTTGTTGTTCTGGGGCCCGCTGATTCGTGCAGGTGTTATCGGCACGGCACAGCGAAAGCTGAATCGCTTTTTCAGCTGATTTGCAATGTTGTGAAAACGTTTGCGTTTTGGAGATCGCTGAGGGCCGCAAAGCGGACCCCAGGATTTCAAAGGCTACGCGCGCCGAAGGTATCGCAGCTGTTCACATTCCCTTGGGCAAACCCGGCCTTGAACCAGCGCACCCGCTGCGCCGAGGTGCCATGGGTGAACGAATCGGGCACCACGCGCCCTTGACCCTGCTGCTGCAGGCGGTCATCACCAATGGCATTGGCCGCATTCAGCGCCTCTTCAACATCACCCGGCTCCAGCCAGTTCAGCCGCTTCTGCGCCTGATACGCCCACACGCCGGCCAGGCAGTCAGCCTGCAGTTCCTGGCGCACCAGCAGGCCATTGTCGCCTTCCATGCGCTGGCCGTTGCGCCGTGCGGCATCGACCTTGGCCGATACACCCAGCAAGGTCTGCACGTGGTGGCCGATCTCGTGGGCGATCACGTAGGCCTGGGCGAAGTCGCCGGCCGCAGCGAAGCGGGTTTCCATTTCGCGGAAGAACGACATGTCCAGGTAGACCCGCTGATCGGCCGGGCAATAGAACGGCCCGACTGCTGCGGAAGCAAAGCCGCAGGCCGAATTCACCTGGCCGCTGAACAGCACCAGCTTGGGGTCGCGGTACTGCTTGCCGGCCTGGGCAAACAGGGCCTTCCAGGTGTCTTCCGTGTCGCCGAGGATCGAGGCGACGAACTGCGCTTGTTCGTCGTTGGCCGGCGGTGCCTTGCCGCCAGCACCGCTCGGCGCTGCTTGCTGTTGCTGTTGATCCATCTGCCCGGCGAGCTGGCCAAGGATCTGCAAGGGGTCCTGGCCGGTCAGCCAGCCGATGCCGACGATCAGCAGCACTGCGCCGAGCCCCAACCCCTTGCCGCCGCCAAAGCGCATGCCACCGCCACCGCCACCTTCGCCGCGAGCATCGACCACGTTGTCGCTGCGCCGGCCTTTTCGCCATTCCATGAGGTGCTCTCCAGAGCGTGAAACATGGGGATAAAGATTAGATCACCCCAGGCAAAGCCACTAATACATAACCATTCGGTTATGTAATTGGCGGCTGATTTCAATATTCATCCCGCGCGACCTATCTGAAACTGCAAGTCCGCCTGCCGTGTACAGGCGTTTTCATAATTCCAAGAGAGGAATCCGGCATGCCCGCCCAGGACAACAGCCGCTTTGTGATCCGTGATCGCAACTGGCACCCCAAGGCCCTGACGCCCGACTACAAGACTTCCATTGCCCGCTCGCCGCGCCAGGCACTGGTCAGCATCCCGCAGTCGATCAGCGAAACCACCGGCCCGGACTTTTCCCACCTGGGCTTCGGTGCCCATGACCATGACCTGCTGCTGAACTTCAATAACGGTGGCCTGCCGATCGGCGAGCGCATCATCGTTGCCGGCCGCGTCGTCGACCAGTACGGCAAGCCTGTGCCGAATACCCTGGTGGAGATGTGGCAAGCCAACGCCGGTGGCCGCTATCGCCACAAGAACGACCGCTACCTGGCGCCGCTGGACCCGAACTTCGGTGGCGTCGGACGTTGCCTGACCGACCGCGACGGCTACTACAGCTTCCGCACCATCAAGCCGGGCCCGTACCCATGGCGCAACGGCCCGAACGACTGGCGCCCGGCGCACATCCACTTCGCCATCAGCGGCCCGTCGATCGCCACCAAGCTGATCACCCAGTTGTATTTCGAAGGTGACCCGCTGATCCCGATGTGCCCGATCGTCAAGTCGATCGCCAACCCTGAAGCCGTCCAGCAGTTGATCGCCAAGCTCGACATGAGCAACGCCAACCCGATGGACTGCCTGGCGTACCGCTTCGACATCGTGCTGCGCGGCCAGCGCAAGACCCACTTCGAAAACTGCTGAGGACCCCGCCATGCCAATCGAACTGCTGCCGGAAACCCCCTCGCAGACCGCCGGCCCCTACGTGCACATCGGCCTGGCCCTGGAAGCGGCCGGTAACCCGACCCGTGATCAGGAAATCTGGAACCGCCTGGCCAAACCAGACGCCCCGGGTGAGCACATCCTGTTGATCGGCCAGGTGTATGACGGCAATGGCCACCTGGTGCGTGATTCGTTCCTGGAACTGTGGCAGGCCGACGCCAATGGCCAGTACCAGGATGCCTACAACCTGGAAAACGCCTTCAACAGCTTTGGCCGCACCGCCACCACCTTCGATGCCGGTGAGTGGACTGTGCACACGGTCAAGCCAGGTGTGGTGAACAATGCTGCGGGCGTGCCAATGGCGCCGCACATCAACATCAGCCTGTTTGCCCGGGGGATCAACATCCATCTGCACACGCGCCTGTATTTCGATGATGAGGCCCAGGCCAATGCCAAGTGCCCGGTGCTCAACCTGATCGAGCAGCCGCAGCGCCGCGAGACCTTGATTGCCAAGCGTTGCGAGGTAGATGGGAAGACGGCGTATCGCTTCGATATCCGTATTCAGGGGGAAGGGGAGACGGTCTTCTTCGACTTCTGATTCAAGATTTTTGGGGCCGCTTTGCGGCCCATCGCCGGCAAGCGCGGCTCCCACATTGGCCGGTGTACGCCGATCAAGGTGGGAGCCGCGCTTGCCGGCGATGGGCTGCAAGGCAGCCCCGGCGATCTGAAAGTCAGCGCCGAACCAGCAGGACGCCACTTTCCATATGGTGGGTGTAGGGGAACTGGTCGAACAGCGCACAACGCTCGATGCGGTGCGTGTCCTGCAACTGGGCAATGTTCGCCGCCAGCGTCTCCGGATTGCACGAGATGTACAGAATCCTTTCAAAACGCCGGGTCAGTTCGCAGGTGTCCGGGTCCATCCCTGCCCGCGGCGGGTCGACGAACACGGTGCCGAACTCGTAGCTTTTCAGGTCGATCCCTTCCAGCCGGCGGAACGGCCGCACCTCGTTCAGCGCCTGGGTCAGCTCTTCCGCCGACAGGCGCACCAGCCGCACGTTATCCACAGCGTTCTCGTCAAGGTTGCTCAGCGCGGCATTGACCGAGGTCTTGCTGATCTCGGTGGCCAGCACCTGGCGCACGCGGGTGGCCAGCGGCAGGGTGAAGTTGCCGTTGCCGCAATACAGCTCCAGCAAGTCGTCCTCACGCTCGCCGATAGCCTCGAACGCCCAGCTCAGCATCTTCTGGTTCACCGCGCCGTTGGGCTGGGTGAACGCGCCTTCTGGCTGGCGGTAGCTGAATACGCGACCGGCGACATCGAGCTTTTCCACCGCATAGTCGCGGCCGATCACCAGGCGCTTGCCCTTCGAACGGCCGATCACGCTCACGCCGAGGTCTTCGGCCAGCTGACGGGCAGCCACTTCCCAAGCTTCGTCCAGCGGGCGGTGGTAGCACATCGTGACCATGGCGTCGCCGGCCAGGGTGGTGAGGAACTCCACCTGGAACAGGCGATTGCCCAGTTCCTCGCTGGCCTGCCAAGCGGCTTTCAGGCGCGGCATCAGCTCATTGATGCGTTGGCTGGCGATGGGGAAGTCGTCGATCAGGATCGCCTTGTGCTTGTCGCCCGGGGCGAACATCGCGTAGTGGCGCTGGCCATCCTCGCGCCACAGGCGGAACTCGGCGCGCAGGCGGTAATGCTCGCGCGGTGAGTCGAAAACGGCCGGTTCCGGCGCGCCGAAGGGCGCCAGCAGCTCGCGCAGGCGGGCGACTTTGCCTTCCAGCTGGGTGTCGTAGGCGGTGGGATCGAAGACAGCACTCATGCGTTGAACCAGCCCAGCTTGATGACGAACAGAATGGAAAGGATCACCAGGGCCGGGTTCAGGTCGCGGTGGCGGCCAGAGATCAGCTTGACGGCGGTCCAGGAAATGAAACCGAAGGCGATGCCGTTGGCGATCGAGTAAGTCAGCGGCATGGCCAAGGCGGTCACCACCACCGGTGCGGCCTCGGTGACGTCGTCCCAGTTGATTTCCGCCAGGCCCGAAGTCATCAGCACGGCGACGAACAGCAGCGCCGGGGCCGTGGCAAAGGCCGGCACGCTACCGGCCAGCGGTGCGAAGAACAGCGCCAGGAGGAACAGGATGGCGACCACGATGGCGGTCAGGCCGGTGCGGCCCCCGGCGCTTACGCCAGCTGCGGATTCGATATAGCTGGTGGTGGTCGAGGTGCCCAGCAGCGAACCTGCCATGGCGGCGGTGCTGTCGGCGATCAGGGCACGACCCATCTTCGGCATGTGGCCGTCCTTGCCCATCAGGCCGGCGCGCTTGGCCACACCGATCAGGGTGCCGGAGTTGTCGAACAGGTCGACGAACAGGAAGGCGAAGATCACGCTGACCAGGCCCACGTCGAGGGCGCCCTTGATGTCCAGCTGGAGGAAGGTCGGTGCCAGCGATGGCGGCATCGAGACCACGCCACCGAACGGCGTCACGCCCATCAGGATCGAGGCGATGGTCACGGCCAGAATGCCGATCAGCACGGCGCCACGGACCTTCAGCGACTCGAGGCCGACGATCAGGAAGAAGCCCAGCGTGGCGAGGATCGGCGCCGGCTGCTTGAGGTCGCCCAGGCCCACCAGGGTCGCCGGGTTATCGACGACGATGCCGGCGTTATGCAGGGCGATGAACGCCAGGAACAGGCCGATACCTGCAGCAATCGCCGAACGCAGCGGCAGCGGGATGCTGTTCACGATCCACTCGCGGATACGGAAGATCGACAGCAGGAAGAACATCACCGCCGAGAGGAACACCGCGCCCAGTGCCACCTGCCAGGTGTGGCCCATGTGCAGGACCACCGTGTAGGTGAAGAATGCGTTCAGGCCCATGCCCGGCGCCAGGGCGATCGGGTAGTTGGCGATCAGGCCCATGGTGGTCGAGCCGATGGCGGCAGCCAGGCAGGTGGCGACGAAGATCGCGCCTTTGTCCATGCCGGTCTCGCCGAGGATGCTCGGGTTGACGAACAGGATGTAGGCCATGGCCAGGAAGGTGGTGACGCCCGCAAGAATCTCGGTGCGCACATTGGTGTTGTGTGCTTTTAGTTGAAACAGCCTTTCCAGCATGCCCGCTCCCCAGGGCGCCCTCGCGCCGTGAATGTATCGACCCCATCAGCAAAGCACAGACCGTAGCCGATGCCGTGGTTTTGTGTGGGGCGGAAAAAAGCCGCGCATCATACCAGCATGCTCGGCGGGGGCCTATCGCCGTTGGGAGCAGGCAAGCGATCAGCCGTTGTGCAAGCGATCGCGCTTGGCCAGCGAGGGGAACAGTTTTATCCACACCCCGGTCACCACCAGGGTGCCGACCCCGCCCAGCACCACCGCCGGCACCGTGCCGAACCAGTGCGCCGTCACCCCGGATTCGAACTCACCCAGCTGGTTCGAAGCGCCGATGAACAACCCGTTCACCGCGCTCACCCGCCCACGCATCTCGTCTGGTGTCTCCAACTGCACGAAGGCACCGCGGATCACCATGCTGATCATGTCCGCCGCGCCCAGCACTACCAGCACCGCCAGCGAGAACCAGAACGAGGTCGACAGGCCAAAGGCGATGGTTGCCACGCCGAACAGCCCGACCGCAGTGAACATGGTGCGGCCGACCTTGCGTTCGACCGGGAACCGCGCCAGCCACAGCGACATCAGCAGTGCCCCCACCGCTGGCGCCGAGCGCAGCAGGCCCAGGCCCCACGGGCCGGTAAGCAGGATGTCCTTGGCAAACACCGGCAGCAGGGCGGTGGCGCCACCGAGCAGCACCGCGAACAGGTCCAGCGAGATGGCCCCGAGGATGTCGGGCCGGCTGCGGATGAAGCGGATTCCGGCCATCAGTGATTCAATACTGGCGCGGCCACGCTGCGGCACCTGCTGGCGTGAGTCGAGGCTGAGCATCAGCAGGCAGGCGATGGCGTACAGGGCGACAGTCGGGCCGTACACCCAGATGCTGCCGAAGGCGTACAGCAAGCCACCCACGGCCGGGGCGACGATGGTGGCCGCTTGGGTCGCCGAGGCCGAGGCCGCCACCGCCCGCGGAAACAGCCCCGGCGGCACCACGTTGGGCAGCAGCGCCTGGGTTGCCGGCATCTCGAACGAGCGGGTGGCACCGAGCAGGAAGGCCAGAACGAAGATCAGCTCACGGCTGACGTTGTCGGTGGCGCTGCCCACCGCCAGTGCCAGTGCAATCAGCCCTTGCAAGGTCTGGCACAGCGCCGCGACCTTGCGCCGGTCATAGCGGTCGGCGACGTGCCCGGTGTGCAGCATGAACAGCACCCGCGGGGCGAATTCGACCAGGCCGACCAAGCCCAGGTCGAGCACATTGCCGGTCAGCTGGTAGAGGTGCCAGCCAATGGCCACGGTGAGCATCTGGAAGCCGCTGGCGGTGAACACCCGGGCCAGCCAGAAGGCGATGAAAGGGCGGTGATGACGCAACAACTGCGGTGCGGAATCGGACATCGGAAACCTGTTGGCCTCGGCGCAGTAGAGGGGCCCGCAGCGTATCATCTGTTTGTAACAACCGGTTACTGTTTACCGTGATCGGCACTTTTTCAAGTCGCGCGAAAGGGGGTGGGGCAACCGGTCACGCGGCAAACCACCACACGGCCCTGCGGGCCATTCGGGACTATGCTTCCTAGCAGTCGTTGATCTGGATCAATCGTTGCTCTTGCAACAAACGGGCAACAAACGGGCAACAAACGGACAACGAATTGGCCTTTGGGCCGGAATCCCTGCGATCGAACAGAACAATTCCAACGTGCCGCACTCGACTACCGTGGGGGCAGTGGGCGACGGGGCCACAGGCCCGGACGCCGGATTATCTGAAGAGGAAGCACCATGTTCGGAATAGAGGCCTTAGAGCTCGCCCGAATGCAGTTTGCCTTTACCGTGTCGTTCCACATCCTGTTCCCGGCCATCACCATCGGCCTGGCGAGCTACCTGGCAGTCCTCGAAGGCCTATGGCTGCGGACCCACAACCAGGTCTACCGTGACCTCTACCACTTCTGGTCGAAGATCTTCGCCGTCAACTTCGGCATGGGCGTGGTCTCCGGCCTGGTCATGGCCTACCAGTTCGGCACCAACTGGAGCCGTTTCTCCGACTTCGCAGGCGCCATTACCGGCCCGTTGCTCACCTATGAAGTGCTCACCGCCTTCTTCCTGGAGGCAGGTTTCCTTGGCGTCATGCTGTTCGGCTGGAACCGTGTTGGCCGTGGCCTGCACTTCTTTTCCACGGTGATGGTCGCGCTCGGCACCCTGGTCTCGACCTTCTGGATTCTCGCCTCCAACAGCTGGATGCAGACCCCGCAGGGCCACGAGATCATTGATGGCCGGGTGGTGCCGGTGGACTGGCTGGCGGTAGTGTTCAACCCGTCGTTCCCCTATCGGCTGATGCACATGGCCACCGCCGCGTTCGTTTCCACGGCGTTCTTCGTCGGTGCTTCGGCGGCCTGGCACCTGCTGCGCGGGCGTGACAACCCGGCCGTGCGCAAGATGCTGTCGATGGCCATGTGGATGGCCCTGATCGTGGCCCCCATCCAGGCGGTGATCGGTGACTTCCATGGGCTCAACACCCTCAAGCACCAGCCGGTGAAGATCGCCGCGATCGAGGGCCACTGGGAGAACGTGCCCGGTGAGCCGACCCCGCTGATCCTGTTCGGCATCCCCGACATGAAGGCCGAAACCACCCGCTTCAAAGTCGAGATCCCGGCGCTCGGCAGCCTGATCCTGACCCACAGCCTGGACAAGCAGGTGCCGGCGATGAAGGAGTTCCCGCCTGAGGACCGGCCCAACTCGACCATTGTGTTCTGGTCGTTCCGGGTCATGGTCGGGCTCGGCTTCCTGATGATCTTCGTCGGCCTGTGGAGCCTGTGGCTGCGCAAACGCGGCACCCTCTATACCTCGCGGCCGTTCCTGTACCTGGCCCTGTGGATGGGCCCGTCCGGGCTGATCGCACTGCTCGCCGGCTGGTTCACCACCGAAATCGGCCGCCAGCCGTGGGTGGTGTATGGCCTGATGCGCACCGCTGATGGTGTGTCCAACCACAGTTATGCACAGCTCGGCTTCACCCTGGTGGCGTTCGTGGTGGTGTACTTCGCCCTGTTCGGCACTGGCCTGGGCTACATGATGCGCCTGGTGCGCAAAGGTCCGCAGACCGGCGAGGGTGATGAACACAACCCCGGGGGGCCTGGCACCCAACGTACGCCGGCGCGGCCGCTGTCCGCCGCCGATGAGGGCCATGAGGCCGAGTCCGCCAGCCTGAGCAAGGGGAACTGAGCCATGGGTATCGACCTTCCGCTGATCTGGGCCGTGATCATCATCTTCGGCGTCATGATGTACGTGGTGATGGATGGTTTCGACCTGGGGATCGGCATGCTCTTCCCTTTTGTCAAAGGCGAGCGTGACCGCGATGTGATGATGAATACCGTCGCCCCCGTCTGGGACGGCAACGAAACCTGGTTGGTGCTGGGCGGCGCCGGGCTGTTCGGGGCGTTCCCGATGGCCTATGCCGTGGTACTCGAAGCGCTGTACCTGCCGCTGATCATGATGCTGATCGGCCTGATCTTCCGTGGCGTGGCCTTCGAGTTCCGCTTCAAGGCCAAGGCCGACAAGCGTCATGTGTGGGACAAGGCCTTCATCGGCGGCTCGCTGGTCGCCACCTTCTTCCAGGGCGTGGCGCTGGGCGCCTTCCTCGAAGGCTTCAAGGTGGTCGACCGGCACTTCGCCGGTGGCACCCTCGACTGGCTGACACCGTTCAGTCTGTTCTGCGGCCTTGGGCTGATCGTCGCCTACACCCTGCTGGGCTGTACCTGGCTGATCATGAAGACCGAGGGCGATCTGCAACTGAAGATGCATGACCTCGCCCGGCCGCTGGCGCTGGTGCTGCTGGCGGTGATCGGTATCGTCAGCCTGTGGACCCCGATCGCTTATCCACAGATCGCCGACCGCTGGTTCAGCATGCCCAACCTGTTCTGGTTCATGCCGGTGCCGCTGCTGGTGCTGGTGACCTTCTACGGCTTGCTCAAGGCGGTGGCGCGCAATGCGCACTACACGCCGTTCCTGCTGACCCTGGTGCTGATCTTCCTGGGTTACAGCGGGCTGGGCATCAGCCTGTGGCCGAACATCATCCCGCCGTCGATCTCGATCTGGGATGCCGCCGCGCCGCCGCAGAGCCAGGGCTTCATGCTGGTGGGCACGCTGTTCATCCTGCCGTTCATCCTCATGTACACCTTCTGGAGCTACTACGTGTTCCGTGGCAAGGTGACCCATGAAGATGGCTATCACTAGGAGGGCCACAGGATGACCGGTAAACATGGCCTGGAAGACAAGAAACCGCTGTGGCAGCGGCTGGGTTGGCTGGTGTTGATCTGGGCGATGAGCGTGGCGGCCCTGGGCGTGGCCGCCTGGGTGATGCGGCTGTTCATGGGGGCAGCAGGCCTCACCACCCATTGAGTGAAAGGGGGGCGCCTGGCGCCCCCTGCCTTATTTGCGGGCCTTGAGGATCACGAACTTCGGCGTCGCAGCGACTTGCTCCACGCCACGGAACAGCCGCGCCAGCTTGCTGTGATAACCCAGGTGGCGGTTGCCGACGATATACAGCGCGCCGCCCACCACCAGCGCCTCGCGTGCCTGCTGGAACATGCGCCAGGCGAGGAAGTCACCCACCACCTGCTGTTGATGGAAAGGTGGGTTGCACAGCACCACGTCCAGCGACTGTTTTTCCACCCCGGCCAGGCCATCCCCCGGCATAACCGTGACTGGCCGCTCACCCAAGGCTGCCTGCCAGTTCTCCAGCGCCGACTGCACCGCCATGTACGATTCATCGACCAGGGTGAACTGCGCATCCGGGTTGGCCAGCGCGCTGGCAATGGCCAGCACGCCGTTGCCGCAGCCCAGGTCGGCTACGCGGGCGTTGCCCAGGTCGCGCGGCAGGTGGGGCAGAAAGGCACGGGTGCCGATATCCAGGCCTTCGCGGCAGAACACGTTGGCATGGTTGAGCAGTTCCAGTGCCGGCGTGTCGAGCCGGTAGCAAGTGGGGTAGGGCGACTTTGCAGCGGGGCGTTCGGCAACCGTGGCGGTCAGCAGGCGGGCCTTTTTCTGCGCCAGCGAAGCCTGCACCGGGCCGATGTACTTTTCCATCAGGTCGCCGGCCGCACGCGGCAGGTGCTTGATCATGGCTCCGGCAATCACCTGGGCGCCGGGTGCCAGGTGGCCTTGCAGGCGGATCAGTTGTTCTTCGAGCAGGGCCAGGGTCTTCGGCACGCGCACCAGCACACGGTCAAACGGTCCTTGCCAGTGCTCGCTGGCCGGCACGAAGGGTACGCTGTCGAACGCCTTGCCATTGCGCGCCAGGTTTTTCTCCAGCGCCATGTGCGCCAGGTGCGAGTCGCCGCTGCTGACTACCTGCAGATGATCGACCAGGCTGGCGGCCAAGGCGCCGAAGCTGTCGTTGAGCACCAGTACCCGGCTGGCAGCGCCCAGGCCCTGGGCATGCAACTGCTCGAGCAGGTATTCATCGGCGGCATCGAAGGCCTGCAGCGGGTCGTTGGCCTGGTCCGGCTGGCGGATCAGGTCGAGTTCGGCGTAGGAGGTGGTCAACAGGGGCATGGCGTCTGGCTCGGGTACGGATCTGCCCATGGCGGTTCGCCACGAGCTTTGCTGCGCGATTCTACAGGGCTTTGCCCGAGGCCGCAGGCCTGGCTACTGTTCGATCAGGCCGCGCATCATGGCGATGGCGATGGCGCCGGCCTTGTTGGCGGCGTTGGTCTTGGTGATGACGCTGCGGATATGGAAGTTAACCGTGCTTTGCGACAGTGACAGGATGCAGGCGACGTCGGCGGCGGTCTTGCCGGCGGCCGACCACTTGAGCACTTCGATTTCGCGCTCGCTCATTTTCAGCGGCGCGCTGAGCTTGGACAGGTGATATTCGCTGATGATCGCGTGCAGGGTGTGGCACAGCCACTGCACCTTGCCGGCTTTGTCGTACAGCTCGGCGATGTTCACTGCGTTGCTTGGCCGGCAAATGCTGACCTGGCTCTCATTATGCTGAAGGTCATGCAAGGACTGCGTCCAGCCATGGCGCAGCCCGTGTGCGCAAGCTTGCTCGCGGAAGTCGGGTACTTCGCGGTACAGGTCGTCGGTCCATACTACCGGCATGGTCGAGGAGTGGCTTCGGGCCGCCGCTGCGTCCCGTTTGTAGAAGTCGTCACGCTGGTAGCGCTCGATCCATGCGACTGGATAGTTGCTGTAGAGGTACAGCCGTGGCGATTGCGCTGCCAGTTGAATGCGGACTTTCAGCCCCAGAAACATCATGTCCAGGTCTTGCGCCAGGTGCACAGCGAGGTCAAAAACCTTTTGCGGTGTGCTTTCGCTGATCAGCTGATGGAGATGCTCGTGATTCCATTGAAGCATCTGTCTCACTCCCTCGACGGTTACTGTTCCAATCCGTTTGCATACCGGGAGGATTGTAGGAAAAGTCCGAGCGTTGTGTTGGGATTTTTTGTTATAGAAGCCGCATCTTTCATTAAACCTGACGCGATCACCGTGTTGTGGCCCTACATTCCAGCGGTTTTTATCCGGGCCGCTTTGCGCGACACTGGGCGCACGCCTTACACGGAGCCCGACATGACCGCCAGTGCCGACAAATTTACCCGCCAGACCCTGCTCGACGTCCAGCCGCTGACGCCGAACCTGTTCAGCCTGCGGGTTACGCGCGATCCAGGGTTTCGCTTCCGGGCCGGCCAGTTCGCTCGGCTGGGCGTGACCAAGGCCGATGGCAGCGTGGTCTGGCGTGCCTATTCGATGGTCAGTGCCCCCCATGATGAATACCTCGATTTCTTTTCAATCGTGGTGCCGGGTGGCGAATTCACCAGCGAGCTGAGCCGCCTGGGCGAGGGCGATACCTTGTTGATCGACCGTCAGGCGTTCGGCTACCTGACCCTTGATCGCTTTGTCGGTGGCCGAGACCTGTGGCTGCTGGCGACCGGCACCGGCATCGCGCCCTTCATGTCGATCCTGCAGGACTTTGAAGCCTGGGAGCGTTTCGACGCCATCAAGCTGGTGTATTCGGTGCGCGAGGCGAAAGAGCTGGCGTATGTAGACGACATCGCCGGGTTGGAGCAGCGTGATTACCTGGCCGAATTCGCTGGCAAGCTGCAGTTCATTCCAGTGGTGACCCGTGAGCAGCACCCAGGGGCATTGAATGCGCGTATCACCACGCTGATCGAGAATGGCGAGCTGGAAAAGGCGGCGGGCCTGGCGCTGTCGCCCGAGCATTCGCGGATCATGCTGTGTGGCAACCCTGAGATGATCGACGAGACGCGCAAGGTGCTCAAGGCGCGTGACCTGCAACTGAGCCTGAGCAAGCGGCCGGGGCAGGTGGCGGTGGAAAACTACTGGTGATGCAAAGGGGCCGCCATGCGGCCCCCGCTATTTCAAGGCAAGCGATTCTGATTCTGCGCCTTGAGCAGGTCGCGAATCTCGGTCAGCAAGGTTTCCTGCGGCGTCGGTACCGGCGGTGCGGACGGCGCTGCGGCTTCTTCACGCTTGAGCTGGTTGATCGCTTTCACGCCCATGAAGATGGCGAAGGCAACGATGATGAAGTCGATCACGGTCTGGATGAACTTGCCATAGGCCAGCACCACGGCCGGTACATCACCTTCGGCAGCCTTCAGGGTGATTGCCAGGTCGCTGAAGTCGACGCCGCCGATCAGCAGCCCCAGTGGTGGCATCACCACGTCTCCGACGAACGAGGAGACGATCTTGCCAAAGGCCGCGCCGATGATGATACCGACCGCCATGTCGACGACATTACCTTTGACCGCGAAGGCCTTGAACTCACTGAGCATGCCCATGTTTGATTCCTTGTAACAAATGGTGAGGTTAACGCAGTGTAAGCCACTTGAACGCTTCATGCGTTGGCATCAGGGGTACTGACTGCGGTTAGAACGAATAGTTTTGTCGCATCTCGACCGGTTCGAGACACGTCGGCCTCGGCTATCATGGCGGTTTTTTCCAGGAGACCCTGCCCATGGCCAAGGCCAAGCGCTTGTATGGCTGCACCGAGTGCGGCGCGACCTTCCCCAAATGGGCCGGCCAGTGTGCCGACTGCGGGGCCTGGAACACCCTGGTCGAAACCATGATCGAGAGCGGCGGTGCGGCGGCCCCCAGCGGACGCGCCGGCTGGACCGGGCAGCAGGCGCAGATCAAGACCCTGGCCGAAGTCAGCGTCGAAGAGATCCCGCGCTTCACCACCAGCAGCACCGAACTCGACCGCGTGCTCGGCGGTGGCCTGGTCGATGGTTCGGTGGTGCTGATCGGCGGTGACCCGGGGATCGGCAAGTCGACCATCCTGCTGCAAACCCTGTGCAACATCGCCACAGCAATGCCCGCGTTGTACGTCACCGGTGAAGAGTCGCAGCAACAGGTGGCCATGCGCTCGCGGCGCCTGGGCCTGCCTCAGGAGCAGCTCAAGGTGATGACCGAGACCTGCATCGAAACCATCATCGCCACCGCGCGGGTGGAAAAGCCCCGGGTCATGGTGATCGACTCGATCCAGACCATCTTTACCGAGCAGTTGCAGTCCGCCCCCGGCGGCGTGGCCCAGGTCCGCGAGAGCACGGCGTTGCTGGTGCGTTATGCCAAGCAGAGCGGCACGGCAATCTTCCTGGTCGGCCACGTCACCAAGGAAGGCTCGCTGGCCGGGCCGCGCGTGCTGGAACACATGGTCGATACCGTGCTGTATTTCGAGGGCGAGTCCGACGGCCGCCTGCGCCTGTTGCGGGCTGTGAAGAACCGCTTTGGCGCGGTCAACGAACTGGGCGTGTTCGGCATGACCGACCGTGGCTTGAAAGAGGTGTCCAACCCGTCGGCAATCTTCCTCAACCGTACCCAGGAAGAAGTGCCCGGTAGCGTGGTCATGGCCACCTGGGAAGGTACCCGGCCGATGCTGGTCGAGGTGCAGGCGCTGGTCGATGACAGCCACCTGGCCAACCCGCGGCGGGTCACCTTGGGCCTGGACCAGAACCGCCTGGCCATGCTGCTGGCGGTATTGCACCGGCATGGTGGCATTCCCACCCACGACCAGGACGTGTTCCTCAACGTGGTCGGTGGGGTGAAGGTGCTGGAAACGGCCTCGGACCTGGCGTTGCTGGCAGCGGTGATGTCCAGCCTGCGCAACCGGCCGTTGGCCCATGGGCTGCTGGTGTTTGGCGAGATCGGCTTGTCTGGCGAGGTGCGGCCTGTGCCCAGTGGCCAGGAGCGCCTGAAAGAAGCGGCCAAGCATGGCTTCAAGCGTGCCATCGTGCCCAAGGGCAATGCGCCGAAGGAGCCGCCGGCGGGGTTGCAGGTGATTGCCGTGACCCGCCTGGAGCAGGCGCTGGATGCATTGTTCGAATAAATGAAAAAGGGGGAGCCGATGATGCGCATCGGCTCCCCCTACCTCACCGCTCAGTCAGCGATCAATGTTCGGCAACCGCACTGCGCCTGGGCGCCTGGTTGCCGTGCTCGTCAAGCTCCATCACTGGCACTTCGTTGCCATCGGCATCAAACAGCTTGCCATCCTTGAAGTAGTCGCCATCACGCAGGCAGGAGATGTCCGAGTACTGGATCGTGCGCTCGTAGGCCGCAGCGAATACCGACTGGTTCTCCGAGTTGCCCGTCTTGAAGTGGTTGAACAGCAGGTTCAGCAGGATGGCCATGATTGCCGCCGAGCTGATACCCGAGTGGAAGATGGTCTCGAACCAGTTCGGGAAGTTGTGGTAGAAGGTCGGCGCGGCGATCGGGATCATGCCGAAGCCCAGCGAGGCAGCGACGATGATCAAGTTGACGTTGTTCTTGTAGTTGACCTTCGACAGGGTGCGGATGCCGCTGGCGGCCACGGTGCCGAACAGCACGATGCCCGCGCCACCCAGTACCGGAGTCGGTACGGCGGCAATCACCCGGCCCATCACCGGCAGCAGGCCAAGCACCACCAGGATCACGCCACCGGTGGCCACCACGTAGCGGCTCTTGACCCCGGTCACGGCCACCAGGCCGACGTTCTGGGCAAAGGCGCTCTGGGTGAATGAACCGAAGATCGGCGCCAGGATGCTCGATGCCATGTCGGCACGCAGGCCGTTGCCCAGGCGCTTGGAGTCGACCTTGGTGTCGATGATTTCACCCACGGCGAGGATGTCGGCCGAGGTTTCCACCAAGGTCACCATGATCACGATGCACATCGACAGGATCGCGGCGATGTGGAATTCCGGCATGCCGAAATGGAACGGGGTGGGGAAGGCGAACATCGGGCCCTGGCTGACCTTGCTGAAATCGGTCATGCCCAGCGCCCAGGCGATCAGCGTGCCGACCACCATGGCCATCAGGATCGACAGCCGCGAGATGGTTGCGCTGCCCAGCTTGCTCAGCACCAGCACGATAGCGAAGGTCAGGCCGGCCAGGCCGATGTTGGCCACGCTGCCGAACTCCGGTGAGGCGCTATTGCCGCCCATCACCCAGCGCGCGGCAACCGGCATCAGGGTCAGGCCGATGGTGGTGATGACGATACCGGTCACCAGCGGCGGGAAGAACTTGGTAATACGCGAGAACACCGGGGTGATCAGGAAACCGATCACCGAAGCTGCCATGACCGCGCCGAGCACGCCCGGCAGGCCACCACCGCCCTCGCTGCTGAGGATGGCGCCCATGGTCGCCACGCCAGCGAACGACACGCCCTGCACCAGCGGCAACTGGCAACCGAAGAATGGGATGCCCAGCGTTTGCAGCAAGGTTGCCAGGCCACCGGCAAACAGCGAAGCGGCGATCAACATGCCGATCTCGGCACCGTTGAGGCCGGCTGCCTGACCCAGGATCAGGGGTACCGCGACGATCCCGCCATACATGGTCAGCACATGCTGCAGACCATAGGCCAGGTTGGCACCCAGCCCGAGGTTTTCGTCCTCGGGGCGCTGGGCGGGAGACGTGCTAGGGGACGTAGTCATGGAGCAGGCTCTCTGTTTATTGTTGTGGCGCTACTGTAGACACTTCCTACAAATCATTGCTACATAAATTGTATACAATATTTTGATTGGAGCGCGAACAGCTGGCCTTGCAATGTGTGCAGAACCTCAATGCAGAAGGCGTACCAAGTTATTCAATGCGGTGCTAGAGGGGTGTGTACAAAGCACTGCTACCCAGGCAGAAAGCTGTCTGGGTAGACAAGAAACAGAAGGTGGGAAGGCTGTTAGCCAGCTAACAGATTCTATTCTTCGATGAGTTCGCGCAGCTCGCGCATCATTTCGGTGCCATCGGCCAGGTTCAATTCCACAAGACGGTGCAAATGGGACATTGAGTCGACGTCGATGTACAGGCAGATGAAGCCCAGGCGGGTGGGCTCCTCATGGCGCAGTTCCACCTGCATTTGTACCCGCACCTCGGGGTTCAGGTGGATGACCGCATCGAAGTCCTGGGTCAGGTCGGCGTCCCAGGGTTCGGGGCATTTGACCAGCATGCCCTTGAGCGACACATCCAACAGTTTTACCGGCCAGCGGCGGTCGCCCTGGCGCAGTTCGGTGGGGGCATCGAAATCGATGCGCTGGAAGCGGCGGCGTTCGTCGTGATCGCTCATGGGCAGGTCCTCGGGTGACATCCTGACTATAGTTAGTTGGATATGTGCATCAGGTACCGCAATCTGGCCGCAGAGGCTCTAGACCAAAGCAAGTGTGGCAATGCGCGATGACACGCCCTAGACTCGATGGGCGGTCTTTTCCAATCCACCAGCTGGAAGCAAACCATGAACAACAATAATAGCCTGCTACGCCACATTCCGTGGCTGGCGCTGGCAGTCATAGGAGCCTGCGCGCTGGGTGTGGTTGCCCTGCGTCGCGGCGAGGCGATCAATGCCTTGTGGATCGTGGTCGCCGCGGTGGCCATCTACCTGGTCGCCTACCGTTACTACAGCCTGTTCATCGCCACCAAGGTGATGCAACTCGACCCTCGCCGAGCCACCCCGGCGGTGCTCAACAACGACGGTCTGGACTACGTTCCGACCAACAAGCACATTCTTTTCGGTCACCACTTCGCCGCCATCGCTGGCGCCGGCCCCTTGGTCGGCCCGGTACTCGCCGCGCAGATGGGCTACCTGCCCGGCACGCTGTGGCTGATCGCCGGCGTGGTGCTGGCCGGTGCGGTGCAGGACTTCATGGTCCTGTTCCTCTCCACCCGCCGCAACGGCCGCTCGCTGGGCGACATGGTGCGTGAGGAGATGGGCCGCATCCCGGGGACCATCGCCCTGTTCGGCTGCTTCCTGATCATGATCATCATCCTCGCGGTGCTGGCGCTGATCGTGGTCAAGGCCCTGGCCGAGAGCCCATGGGGCATGTTCACGGTGATGGCGACCATCCCGATCGCGATGTTCATGGGCGTCTACATGCGTTACATCCGCCCGGGCCGCATCGGCGAGATCTCGGTGGTCGGTGTGGTACTGCTGCTGGCGTCGATCTGGCTGGGTGGCCAGATTGCAGCCGATCCGGTCTGGGGCCCGGCGTTCACCTTCACGGGCGTGCAGATCACCTGGATGCTGGTCGGCTACGGCTTCGTTGCCGCTGTGTTGCCGGTATGGCTGGTACTGGCACCGCGTGACTACCTGTCGACCTTCCTCAAGATCGGTACCATCATCGCCCTGGCCATCGGCATCCTGGTGACCATGCCCGAGCTGAAAATGCCGGCGCTGACCCAGTTCACCGACGGCACCGGCCCGGTGTGGAAGGGCACTCTGTTCCCGTTCCTGTTCATCACCATCGCCTGCGGCGCGGTGTCTGGCTTCCATGCGCTGATCTCCTCGGGGACCACGCCGAAGCTGCTGGACAACGAAGCCAACGCCCGTTACATCGGCTACGGCGGCATGCTGATGGAATCGTTCGTCGCCATCATGGCCATGGTTGCCGCCTCGGTGATCGAGCCGGGCGTGTACTTCGCCATGAACAGCCCGGCCGCGGTGGTTGGCGCCGACGTGGCTTCGGTGGCGCAAACGGTCAGCAGCTGGGGCTTCATGATTACCCCTGAGCAGCTCGAAGCGGTGGCCCGCGACATCGGCGAGCACACGGTTCTCGCCCGTGCCGGTGGCGCACCGACCCTGGCGGTGGGTATCGCGCAGATCCTGCACCAGGTGCTGCCGGGTGAAAACACCATGGCCTTCTGGTACCACTTCGCGATCCTGTTCGAGGCGCTGTTCATCCTCACTGCAGTGGATGCCGGTACCCGTGCCGGTCGCTTCATGCTGCAAGACCTGCTGGGCAGCTTCGTGCCGGCCCTCAAGCGTACCGAGTCGTGGACTGCCAACCTGATCGGTACCGCCGGTTGCGTGGCGCTGTGGGGCTACCTGCTGTACCAGGGCGTGATCGACCCGCTGGGCGGCATCAACACCCTGTGGCCGCTGTTCGGTATCTCCAACCAGATGCTGGCCGGTATCGCCCTGATGCTCGGCACCGTGGTGCTGATCAAGATGAAGCGCGAGCGCTATATCTGGGTCACCCTGCTGCCGGCTGCCTGGCTGCTGATCTGCACCACCGCCGCAGGCCTGATCAAGCTGTTCGACCCGAACCCGGCTGTCGGCTTCCTGGCCCTGGCCAAGAAGTACAGCACTGCGCTGGACGCAGGCCAGGTACTGGCCCCGGCCAAGAACATCGATCAGATGCAGCACGTGATCTTCAACGCCTACACCAACGCCGGCCTGACCATTCTGTTCCTGCTGGTGGTGTTCAGTGTGCTGTTCTTCGCGCTCAAGGTCGGCTACGCCGCCCTCGGCCGCAAAGAGCGCACCGACAAGGAAACCCCGTTCCAGGCCCTGCCTGACGCTTGAGAGGACTGCAGTGATGTTCAACGACCTGGGTCGACTGGGTAAGTACCTGGGGCAGGCAGCCCGCCTGATGGTCGGCATGCCCGACTACGACAACTACGTCGAGCACATGCGCAACAAGCACCCGGACAAACCGGTGATGACGTACGAGGCGTTCTTCCGCGAACGCCAGGAAGCACGTTACGGTGGCAAGTCCGGGCCCAAGTGCTGTTGAACCTGCAACTTGCATGAACCTGTGGGAGGCCGGGCAACCGGCCTCCCACAATCATTTTCTGCTTCAGGAGATTTCTGCGTGCAGACGCCCATTCCCGTTACTGTTCTCACCGGCTTTCTCGGTGCTGGCAAGACCACGCTGCTCAAGCACATGCTCAAGGCCGAACACGGCCTGAAGATCGCCGTGATCGAGAATGAGTTCAGCGAGGCCGGTATCGACAGCCAGTTGCTGGGCGACGAGCCGGTACAGGTCATGACCCTGGCCAACGGCTGTGTGTGCTGCAGCATCCACGGCGACCTGACCCGTGCCCTGTACCTGCTGCTCGAACGCCTGGATGCCGGCGAGATCGCCTTCGACCGCCTGGTGATCGAATGCACCGGCCTGGCCGACCCGGCACCGGTGGCGCAGACCTTCTTCATCGAAGAAGAACTGCGCGATCGCTACATCCTCGACGGCATCATCACCTTGGTCGATGCTGCCCACGCCGAGGTGCACCTGACCCAGACCATCGCCCAGGCCCAGGTCGGTTTTGCCGATCGCCTGCTGCTGAGCAAGACCGACCTGGTCGAACCGGCTGCACTGGAGGCCCTGCGTGAGCGCCTGGCACGGATCAATGGCCGGGCGGCGATCCGCGTGGTTGAACATGGCCGCATCGACCTGGCCGAGCTGCTCGATGTGCGCGGCTTCAACCTGAATCCGGACCTGGGCGCCAACCTCAAGCCGAGCCTGCGCCCGCTGCTCAAGCCGGCCACGCCGGACCGGATTTCCACCTTGGTGCTGCGCACCGAGACCGCCCTGGACATCGACCGCCTCAGCGATTTCATGAACGAACTGCTGGAGGAGCACGGCAAGCAGTTGCTGCGCTACAAGGGCGTGCTGAACATTGCCGGCGAGGACCGTCGCCTGGTGTTCCAGGGGGTGCTCAAGCTCTACGGCTTCGACTGGGATGCCGAATGGGCAGCCGACGAGAACCGCGAGAGCGTGATGGTGTTCATCGCCGATGAACTGCCCGAAGCTAAGATTCGGGCTGGGTTCGAGGCGCTGGCTGCGGGCTGAGCGGGCGCGGCGGCTGAGCCTCGAACCACTGCGGCCACGAGCTGCGGTGGCGTGTCTGGACCTCGATGCACGGGATCAGCCGCTCGGTGAGCACGGCGGTTTGCCGCACGGCCTTGGCGGTGCGGTACTTGACGCTGTGGATGCACTCGCGGTCGCCAAACTCGCAGCGGTTCAGCGCCGTACCACCGCAAGGGCCGTTGGCCAGGCCTTTGGGGCAGGTTTCCGGGCACGTATAGAGGGTGTCCTCCAGGCGGCAGCGGCCGCAGGTATCGCAGCCGGTCAGCGGGCGTTTGACCGCCCGTTCCAGCCCGTGCAGCACCCGGGCCCCACGTCTGGTTGCCCAGAGTGGCTGGCGCACGGCCCAACCGAACGCTTTGCTGAGCCAGTTGGCGCGGCTGAACAGCAGCGAATGGGCGGCGTGCAACACGTGATAACGGGCTTTCTCTTTACTTGAGGCAGTGACGGTCGATTCGCCCCGGCGCCAGTTGCCCGGTGGCGGGTGGAACGTGACGATGGGCAGGCCGGGCATCTGCCAACTGTCGGCCCAGGCCGGCGCCCAGTGTTCTAGAGAGTGGATCTGCGCCTGCCAGTGTTCCAGGCGCTCCTCCAGTGCCCGCAGTTGCTTGAGCTCGTGAATCCCCGACAGGTGCACGCCGGCATAGCCCATCAGCTTCACGCCGATGATCTGCAAGGCCAGGCGATCGACGCTGCGCGCCTGGGCAAAGGCCTTGGACACCTGGCTTTCGGCTTCGAGCAGGTCGTTCATCGAAGGGGTGACGGTCACGCCCGCCACATGCTCGAGCATGGCGGCGCGGCCGTGGGTCAGGCTCATCAGGCAGGCCAGCATCGGTTTGGGCGAGGCCTGGCGTTGCATCCAGTGGATGGCTTCCTGGTGCTTGCTGGCGTCGAAGCCCAGTTGCAGGGTGAGGAAGTCGGCGCCCGCGGCGAGCTTCTTCTCGGCCTTGAAGTACTGTGCACCACCTTCTTCCTCGTGGTACTTGAACGGGTTCAGTGCCGCGCCGAGCAACCAGTGCGGGCAGGCCTGGCGCGCAATCAGCAAGGCCGCGACCGACTCCAGGTAGCGTACCGGGCGTTCACCAGGCTGGTGGCCGGGCAGGCGGTCGCCGGTCAGCAGCAACAACTGATCGAGGCCGGCGGCGTCCATGCGCTGCAGCTGAGCCAAAAGATGATGGCGTTCGCGGTCTTTGCCAGAGAAGTGCGGCAAGGCGGGGAGCGGGGTGTTGAACGAGGCGAGGGCATCCAGTGGCGACATGTCCAGCGGGCTGCCCACGCGGTCGCCGATGGCGACGGTCATCGGCCAGCCGCACAACTGCCCACGGGCCATGATCGCTTCCATCGCGGCGAAGCGTTCCGCCGAGGGCTTGGGGACGAATTCCATGACGCAGACGAAGTGGTTATCGCGCAGCGCGGCTTTCAGCAGGCTCATGGCTCGAGGGCACCTGGAGTATTCAGGTTGGCATTGTGCGGCAGGTTGTCGGTCGGGCTCATGTCTGAATACGTAGGGTGCTGCTCTGAACAAGACATTCAGGTTCGTCGGCATCATGAGCAATTCTTGAGTTCATCTCAAATTTAATGAGTTTGTCTCAGCCGCTCGCGGGTCGGAAAATGCCCTCATTCATTTCGGTACTCTTTTTCGGATCTCTGAGGGACAAGACATGGCACTGGCGCATAACCTGGGCTTTCCACGCTTTGGCAGTGACCGCGAGCTGCGTGCCCGCCACTGGCAAGTGCAGAAGGACGCCGGCATCGAACTGCTGCCAGTTGGCGATTTCGCCTGGTGCGATCAGCCGTTTGCCCAACGCTGGGAGCAGCTGTTCGACGAAGTGACCGAAGCCAAGGCTTTGGGCCATGCAGTCAAACCGGTAGTGATCGGCCCTTTGACCTACCTGTGGCAGGCCAGCAAAGACCACGCCGACCTCGACGCGCTGGAACACCTGCTGCCGCTGTATGACCTGGGCCTGAACCGCCTGGCTGCCCTGGGGGCCGAATGGGTGCAGATCGATGAGCCGATCCTGGCCCAGGAACTGCCGCAGGAATGGAAAAACGCTTTCGAACGTGTCTACAACATCCTGCAGCGTGCTCCGCTGAAGAAGCTGATCGCCACCTACTTCGGTGGCCTGGAAGGCAACCTCGGCCTGGCCGTCAACCTGCCGGTCGATGGCCTGCACGTCGACTTGGTGCAGGCCCCCGACCAGTACCAGACTCTCCTCGACCGGCTGCCGGCCTACAAGGTGCTGTCGCTCGGCCTGGTCGACGGCCGCAACGCCTCGCCATGTGACCTGGAAAATACCCTGAATCTGCTGCGCGATGCCCACGACCGCCTGGGTGAGCGGCTGTGGGTGGGCACAGCCTGCCCATTGCTGCACAGCCCGGTGGAGCAGGCCGTGCACAAGTGCCAGGAAGTCGCGCTGCTGGCCAGGGCCGTCAATGAAGCGGCTGCCCGCGAGTTGCGCGCTACTGCCTGATCATCGCTCGATCGCCAGGGCGACACCCTGGCCACCACCAATGCACAGGGTAGCCAGCCCTTTCCTGGCATCACGCTTGATCATTTCATGCAGCAAGGTCACCAGCACCCGGCACCCGGAAGCACCAATCGGATGCCCCAGGGCAATCGCCCCGCCATTGACGTTGACCTTGCTCGCCTCCCATTCCAGCGCCTTGCCCACCGCCAGTGCCTGTGCGGCAAAGGCCTCGTTGGCTTCGATCAGGTCAAGGTCGGCCAGTTGCCAGCCAGCCTTGTCCAGGCAGCGCTGGGTCGCCGACACCGGGCCGATGCCCATGATCGCCGGGTCCACGCCCGCGCTGGCATAACTGGCAATCTTCGCCAGCACCGGCAGCCCCAGGGCCTGGGCCTTGCTGGCGCTCATCAGCAGCACCGCAGCGGCGCCGTCGTTGAGGCTGGAGGCGTTGCCGGCGGTGACGCTGCCGTCCTTCTTGAAGGCCGGGCGCAGCTTGGCCAGCGATTCGGCGGTGGTGTCTGGACGCGGTTGTTCATCACGGTCGAAGACTTTCGGCTCGCCTTTTTTCTGCGGCATCACGATCGGCGTGATCTCGTCCTTGAAACGGCCCGCTTCGATCGCCGCCACGGCCTTGCGCTGCGACTCGGCGGCGAAGGCGTCCTGCTGCTCACGGCTGAGGCCGTATTTTTCCACCAGGTTCTCGGCGGTGATGCCCATGTGGTAGTCGTTGAAGGCATCCCACAGGCCGTCGCTGATCATGCTGTCGATCAGCTGGCCATGGCCCATGCGCTGGCCAGTCCGTGCCGATGGCATCACATACGGCGCCAGGCTCATGTTCTCCTGGCCACCGGCAATCACCACCTCGGCGTCACCACAGCGGATCGCCTGCGCCGCCAGGTGCAGGGCTTTCAGGCCCGAGCCGCAGACCTTGTTCAGGGTCAGTGCTGGCACGCTGTAGGGCAGGCCGGCCTTGATCGCGGCCTGGCGCGCCGGGTTTTGCCCGGCACCAGCGGTGAGCACCTGACCGAGGATCACTTCATCGACCTGGGCCGGGTCCAGCCGGGTCTGCTCCAGCAGCTGCATGATCACTGCTGCACCGAGGTCGACGGCCGGCACATTGGCCAGGGCACCCTGGAAGCTGCCGATGGCGGTACGGGTTGCGGCGACGATGACCACGTCGTTCATGTTGTTGTTCTCCGGGCAATGGGCGTAGTGCTGCCAGCATCGGCGGGTTTGGTTGATTTGTTAAGTTTGATTTTCTTTGTGATTGATGTGAAAAGCCAATCAATGAGGGCTGGGCTCGTCGCGGGACATTCAGGCCCCCCCGCAGCCAGCGAAGATCAGGCAGCCGGACACTGATGTGTCACACAATGAATCCCCCCGCCACCCGCCGCAATCGCGTCGATATCCAGCTGCACGATATCCCGCCCCGGATACAGTACGGCGAGTAACGCCCGGGCTTTCTCATCGGCCTGCACATCGCCGAACTGCGGAGCGATGATCGCGCCGTTGATCACGAAGTAGTTGATATACCCCGCCGCAAAATCATTGTTGCCCTGGCTGAACCTGTTGCGCCGCCCGCGCATGGGCGGCGATACCACATGCACCTGCAAGCGCCTGCCTTCGGCATCGGTGGCTCTCTTGAGGATCTCAAGATGCTTGCGGGTCACCGCGTGGTCATAGGAGGCCGGGTCGTTGTCCAGGTTGGCGATCACCACCCCCGGGCGCACAAAGCGGGCATAGAAGTCCACATGCCCGTCGGTGATGTCTTCGCCGGCGATACCCGGCAGCCAGATGACCTTGCTCAACCCCAGGCGCGCCTTGAGCTCGGCCTCGACGTCGGCCTTGCTCCAGCCCGGGTTGCGGTTGGCGTTGATCCAGCTGCTCTCGGTCATGATGCCGGTGCCGTGGCCGTCCACCTCGATGGCGCCGCCTTCGCCCACCAGCTCGCTGCGCTGGTAGCGGGCGTCGGCCAGGGTGGCCACGCGCCTGGCCAGCTGCGCGTCGTTCTGGTGGCGCTGCTTGTTGCCCCAGCCGTTGAAGTTGAAATCCACCGCGGCGACGGCGCCGTCATCGTCGACGACGAAGTTGGCGCCGATGTCGCGCATCCAGATGTCGTCCAGACTGCATTCGACAAAGCGTATGTTGTGGCTGGCGCAGTGCCGCTCGGCCAGTCCGCGTTCGCTGGGGCGGCAGAACACGGTCACTGGCTGGTAGCGGGCGATGGCCTGGGCGATGCGGCCCAGGGCGGCTTGCACGTCGGCGGTGAAGTCTTCCCAGATGGCCTCCTGGGCACCAAAGGCGATGAATGCACGCTGCTGCGGCTCGCCCTCGTCGGGCATGAACCAGCGCCCGGGTTGCTCGGCGCGGGCCAGGCCCAGCGGCAGGCCGAGGCCGGCTCCCAGGCCTGCGGCCAGCGACAGTTGCAGGAAGGTTCTACGGCTGGGCATGGGTCAGTCCTGTGCAGTCTTGAAGCGGGTCCACACACGCATGCGTGCACGCATGTCGGCCTGTGGAATATCCCGGCCCGGAATCAGCCGGGCGTAGGTGGCTTCGTCGAGGTAGATGTCGGGGTTGTCGCGCATGCGCGGGTCCACCGCCTGGCGAGCCTTGGCGCTGGCCGTGGGGTAGCCGGTGAAGTTGCTGATGGCGGCCATGTTCGCCGGGCGCATGACGAAGTTGATGAAACGATAGGCGTATTCCGGGTGCTGGGCATCCGCCGGAATGGCCATGGTGTCCATCCACACCGTGGTGCCCTGGCGCGGTACGCGGTACTGGAAGTCGAGGTGCTTGCCGGCAGAGTCGGCGGCGCGCTGGGCCTGGATCACGTCGCCGCTGTAACCCAGCGACAGGCACAGGTTCTCGTTGACCAGTTCGGTCACCGGTTGCGACTGGAACTTGCGTATGTACGGGCGCACCGCCTTGAGCAGTTCGCTGGCGGCGGCCAGGTCTTCACGCTTGGCGCTGCGCGGTTCGCGGCCCAGGTAATTGAGCACCACGGCCAGCACTTCATCGGGCGAGTCGATGATCGAGATGCCGCAATCGGCGAACTTGGCGGCCAGCTCTGGTTTGAACAGCAGGTCGAGGTTGTCCAGCGGCGCATCGGGCATGCGCTGGCGGACTTTCTCGGCATTCGCGGTCAGGCCGATGGTGCCCCAGGTGTAGGGCACCGTCGCCTGGCTGGCTTTCGGGTACTGGGCATGCAGCTTGCGCAGGCCGGGCTCGATATCGTCCAGGGCTTCCAGGCGGCTGTGGTCGAGTGGCTGCAGGCTGCCGGCACGCATCAGGCGCTCAGCCACGGTATCGCCGGGGAATACCAGGTCGTAGCCACTGCGCCCGGACATCAGTTTGGCTTCGAGTACCTCGCTGCCGTCCATCACGTCGTAGATCACCTGGATGCCGGTTTCGGCGGTGAATTGCTTGAGGGTGTCCCCGGCGAAGTAATCGGCCCAGTTGTACAGGCGCAGGGTGGGCTGGTCGGCCTGGGCCTGGCTGGCGCAGATCGCCAGGGCCAGTGCTGCGAAAACGTGGCGTTTCATGCTCAGGGCCTCAGGCTGTGATATCCCCAACGCCATCGGCTACCAGGAGAAGGAGTACTTCAGCCCCGGCGACACCGGTTTCAAGATTTGGGACACCGCCTTCGGCCGCCTGGGCATCGGTATCTGCTGGGACCAGTGGGTCTTGCGGTACACACCCAGCAGTTGGCCGTCGGTATCGGCCACGGTCAGCGAGTTGAAGAAGGCATTGCCGGCCCGTTCATACCAGCTCAGCGGCAGCACCACACCCAGCTCGCCGGCCAGGGCGGCGAAACGCTGAAGGATCGGGCTGCTCGGGTAGGGCTCGGCCAGTGCCTGGTGCTTGTGGTCCTGCTCGATGCAGAAGTAGGTCGTGGCGAACAGCTCTTGCAGCAGGATCACCTGAGCGCCCTCGGCGGCAGCCTGGCGTACCAGTTGCTCGGCGCGGTCGAGGTTGTCGGGCAGGTTCCAACTGCAGGGCATCTGGGTGGTGGCGATACGCAGAAGGCTCATGGCTGCACCTCTGGCTGCTGTTGGGTGATGCAGTGGATACCGCCGCCGCCGTGGGCGATGGCATCGATGCGCACCGGCACGATTTCACGGCCCGGGAAGGCGTGTGCGAGTTGCTCGGCGGCGTCCTGGTCGGCGGCGATGCCGTAGGCCGGCATGATGATCGCGCCGTTGGCGATGTAGAAGTTGGTGTAGGACGCGCAGAACACTTCGGCGTCCTGGTCGACTGCGGCGCTGGCTTCATAGAGGTCGAGCAGTTCGAAATGGCGGCCCTGTGCATCGGTAGCGAGTTCCAGGGCGCGGCGGTTTTCGCGGACCACGTCGGCATAGACCGAGCCGTGATCGTGGGTGGCATCGACCAGCAGCACACCTGGGCGGGCAAAGGCACACACGCCATCGACATGGCCGTCGGTCATGTCGCCGGTGACGTACTGCGGGTCGCCAGGCAGCCAGATGGTCTTGCGGATGCCCAGGTAACGGGCGAAACAGGCCTCGAATTCGGCCTTGTCGATACCGGGGTTGCGGTTGCGGTTGAGCAGCACCGATTCGGTGGTGATCAGCGTGCCTTCACCGTCGACATGAATCGCGCCGCCTTCGTTGCACAGGAAGGTGCTGAAACCGTCCAGGCCCAGCTGATCGAGGATGCGGCGGCCGAGGCTGCGGTCCTGTTCGTGCCGGGACTTGCCGCCCCAGGCATTGAAGCGCCAGCTCAGCCCGGCCAGGCCGTGCTGTGGGTGGCAGACGAAACTCGGGCCGCTGTCACGGCACCAACTGTCGTCCACCGCCAGTTCGATCAGTTCGATGTTGGCACCGCACAGGGTGCGGGCACTTTGCAGGGCAGAAGGGTCGACGACCATCTTCACCGGCTCGAAGCGGGCAATGGCTGCCGCTACACGGGCGTAGTCGCGCTGCACGTCGGCCAGGCTGACGCGCCAGCCGCTTTCCCATAGCGCCTGGTTGTGTGGCCAGACCATCCAGGTCGCCGCGTGGCGGGCCCATTCGGCAGGCATGCGCCAGCCGCTGTCGAGGGACAGATGCATAGTGAACTCCGATCTATTAAGGATTTTTATCAACGAAGCCCGCCGTCGCGGGTGTTGGTGTCCATGCTATGGCTATGAAGACACGGCGACAAACGATAGATTTAGCCGATATCTGATTAGCAGGGCTTATCGATCATGCTCAAACACTGGCCACCGCTCAATGCACTCAGGGGCTTTGAAGCGGCCGCACGGCTTGGTAGTTTCCACAAGGCTGCCGAAGCCCTGAACCTCACCCAGTCGGCGATCAGCCAGCAGATCCGCAGCCTGGAAACCTACCTGGAACAGCCACTGTTCTACCGCAGTGGCCGCAGCGTCAGCCTGACCGATGCCGGGCATGACCTGCTCAGCACCACCCAGTCCATGTTGCAGCACCTGGCCGTGGGCATTCGCCGCCTGGAGCAGTACCGCAAGCCCAATCAACTGGTGGTCAACACCAGCCCGGCCTTCGCCCGGCACTGGCTGTTGCCGCGCCTGGCCGATTTCCATCAGCGTTGCCCGCAGGTCGATCTGTGGCTGTTTACCAGCTTCGAAGTGCCGGACATGGCCAGCGAAACCATCGACCTGGCCATTCGCGACGACCTTAGTGCCCAGGCCGAGTGCAGCTTTACCGTGCTGCATCACGACCAACTGTATCCCGCCTGCCACCCTGGGTTGCTGCAAACCCCTGCGCAGCAGCGCACCACCCTGCATGGCGAGCGCGAAATGGACTGGAGCCATTGGCAACTGGAAGGCGGCGAGGAGGTGGGGCAGCAGGGCAAGGGGCTGAATTTCTCCGACCCTGGGTTGCTGCTGGATGCCGCAAGCGAAGGGCTGGGTGTTGCCCTGGTCAGCCAGTTGCTGGCGCAGCGGGCGGTGGGCGAGGGGCGCCTGCAGGCGCTGTCTGCGCAGCGGGTGCGCGGGCCGACCTGGGCCTGCCTGGTGCACCGGGACAGCCAGGACGATCCGCTGGCCCGGCAGTTTCTGGGTTGGCTACGCGGTGAGTTGCAGGCATGACCGGCGTTTGAATCCCCTCAAACACCCCGTAATATGTGTCGGATAACCTGCGGGGGTAGTCTCACCCTCTGATCAATCGGAATCGCCCCTGTGGCGCTTTCCCCGGCATAAACCTGACGAGGTACAGACATTGGCCATCATTCATCCTAAGGTTCGCGGTTTCATCTGCACCACGACTCACCCGAAGGGCTGCGAGCTCAACGTCCGTGACCAGATCGAAGCCACCCGCAAGCTGGGCGTGCGCGAGGATGGCCCGAAGAAGGTCCTGGTCATCGGTGCTTCCAGCGGCTACGGCCTGGCTGCCCGCATCACTGCGGCCTTCGGCTTCAAGGCCGACACCCTGGGCGTGTTCTTCGAAAAGCCAGGTACCGAGACCAAGGCCGGTACCGCTGGCTGGTACAACGCCGCTGCCTTCGACAAGTTCGCCAAGGCCGAGGGCCTGTACAGCAAGTCGATCAATGGTGACGCCTTCTCCGATGAAGCCCGTGCCAAGGTCATCGAGCTGATCAAGAACGAAATGGGTGGCAAGGTCGACCTGGTCATCTACTCGCTGGCTTCGCCCGTGCGCAAGCTGCCGCAAACCGGTGAAGTGATCCGTTCCGCGCTGAAGCCGATCGGCCAGCCGTACAAGTCGACCGCCATCGACACCAACAAGGACGCCATCATCGAGGCCAGCATCGAGCCGGCCTCCGAGCAGGAAATCGCCGACACCGTTACCGTCATGGGCGGCCAGGACTGGCAGCTGTGGATCGACGCCCTGGCGGGCGCTGAGGTGCTGGCCGAAGGCGCGCGCACCGTAGCCTTCAGCTACATCGGCACCGAAATCACCTGGCCGATCTACTGGCACGGCGCCCTGGGCCAGGCCAAGCAGGACCTGGACGAAACCGCACTGCGCCTGGACAAGAAGCTGGCCGCTGAAGTCAAGGGCGGCGCCAACGTGGCGGTGCTCAAGTCGGTGGTCACCCAGGCCAGCTCGGCCATCCCGGTGATGCCGCTGTACCTGTCTATGGTGTTCAAGATCATGCAGGAAAAGGGTGTGCACGAAGGCACCCAGGACCAGCTGGATCGCATGTTCCGCGATCGCCTGTACCGCGCCGATGGCGCCCCGGCCGAAGTGGACGAAAAAGCTCGCCTGCGCCTGGACGACTGGGAACTGCGCGACGACGTGCAGGACGCGTGCAAGGCCATGTGGCCACAAGTGACCACCGAGAACCTGTTCGAGCTGACCGACTACGCCGGTTACAAGAAGCAGTTCCTCAACCTGTTCGGCTTCGAGCGCGCTGACGTCAACTACGACGAAGACGTGGCCACCGATGTGAAGTTCGACTGCATCGAGCTGTAAGTCGATGTAAAAGATGGGGGCCAATACAGGCCCCCATTTTTTTTGCTAGTTTTGGCGCACAACAACAGGAAGTGCGCCATGAGCAGCCTCACCCAACCCGCCACTGCCTTTCGCCAGGCCACGGCCGACGGCTACAGCCTCGGCGGCTTTTGCTGGCGCCACGCCCAGGCAGATGCCCAGCGCCCGCTGGTGATCATCAACGCGGCCACCTCGGTGCGCTGCCGCTATTACTCGCGCTTTGCCGACTACCTGTTCGCCCAAGGCTGCGATGTACTGACCTACGACTATCGCGGTATCGGTGAATCACGCCCGCACTCGCTGCGCGGCTTCCAGGCGTCGTGGAGCGATTGGGGCCGGCTGGATTTCGAAGCCATGCTGGCGCACGCCGCCGAGCATTTTCCCGGCCAGCCGGTGGATGTGGTGGGCCACAGTTTCGGTGGCTGCGCCGTGGGCCTGGCGCCGTCGGCCGGGCAGGTGCGGCGGGTGGTGATGGTCGGCGCGCAGTTCGCCTACTGGCGCGACTATGCCGCCGACCAGCGCTGGCGGCTGTTTGGCAAATGGCATGTGGTGATGCCGTTGCTGACCCGTGCGTTCGGTTACTTCCCCGGCAAGCGCCTGGGGTGGCTGGAGGACACCCCGGCGGGTGTCGTGCATGACTGGGCCACGCGCACACCGCGTTATGAGCAGCGCCCGAGCGGGCGCGGCCTGGCCATGCTGCCTTTCGCCCAAGTGCAGGCCGCAACGCTGGCCATCAGCCTGACGGACGATCCGTTTGGCACGGTGGCGGCGACCGAGCGGTTATTGGCGTACCTGTCAGCGGCGCAGCGGCTGCATTTGCGGATTGCGCCTGTGGATATCTCGGTCGATGAGATTGGCCATTTTGCGTTCTTCCATGACCGGTTTCGCGAAAACCTGTGGCCGATTGCGTTGCAGTGGTTGCAGCAGGGCGGGCTGGCAGATGGCGTGCCGGGGACGAATATCAGTTGAAATGCTGGGCCGCAAAGCGGCCCTCGCCATCTCAAGCTTTGCGCGAAAGCGGCAGCTCGGCGAACTTCACACCGGCCAGCCCGTGCTTGATCAGCGCACGGATGTTGCCATGGTCACTGCCCTCAGGGGTGGCCAGCACGTCGCGGTAGTGCTCGCCGAAGGCCAGCAGCGCTTCCTGGTCGCTCAGGCCTTCCAGCAGGGCCAGGCCCAGGGTCTTGCACGAACCTTCGTTCTGCCCGGCGGCATTCTCCACGCCACCGTTGTTGAAGGCCTGGGGCTGGTAGCTGTAGTTGCCGGCGATGAACGCCAAGGTATCGGCGAAGACGTGTTGGCCGCTGGCCAGGCTGCTGCGCAGGGTGTTCAGATCAGTCACGAGGTTTTCCTTGTTCAAACGCCGCTTGCTGCTCGGCGCTGGCTTCTTTCTGGTATTGGGCTTTCCACTCGGCGTAGGGCATGCCGTATACCGCTTCGCGGGCGTCATCCAGGCTGATGTCGACCTCGCGCTCGTCAGCGGCGGCCTTGTACCACTTGGACAGGCAGTTGCGGCAGAAGCCGGAAAGGTTCATCAGGTCGATGTTCTGCACGTCGGTGCGTTTCTGCAGGTGTTCGACCAGGCGCCGGAACGCGGCGGCTTCGAGTTCGAGCTGTTGTTGCTCAGTCATGGCAGTCTCTCAGATCATGCGGTTCTTCAGGTGGCGGCCACCGTTGATGACCACCTGGCTACCGGTACTGTACTGGCTGGCGAGCAGGTATTTCACCGTCTCGATCAGTGGCCCGGCGCCGGGTTCGAATTCCAGCAGGGCCTTTTTCAGGGTCTGCTGGCGGTAGGCCTCGTCACCGCCTTCCTTGAGGATCAGCAGGCCGGGGAGGATACCGTTGACGTGCACCTTGGGCGCGTATTTTTCGGCGAACGACAGCACCATGTTCTGCAGTGCAGCCTTGGTCGCGGCGTAGCCGATGTGGCCTTTGCTGCCGCGTGAGGAGGTTTCGTCGCAGATGTGGATGATATCGGCCTTGTCGACCTTGTTCAGCAGCTCGCCGAGCGCCAGGTTCAGGTGGTACGGCGCTTCGACGTGCAGGCGGAACATGGTGTCGAGGTTGTCGAGGCCGTCGTCGAGCCACAGCGAGGCGTTGTGGATGATTGCACGCAGGCCGTCGTAGTTGCGCTGCAGGTGGTCGATCAACGCTTCACGGTCGGCCCTGACGCAGAGGTCGGCCTGGAACTGCACGATGTTCGGGTGCGCGGACTGCGGCTGGAGGCTGCGGCTGGCACTGACCACCGTATGGCCGGCCTGAGCCAGCTCGAGGGCCAGGGCCAGCCCGACGCGCTGGCTGGCGCCGGTAACGAGAATAGGGCTGTTCATGTGCGGGCGGTCAACTTGTCTGTCCTGTCGTTGCCGCCCAGCATACCCGAACTGTTCGCGCTTGTATGACCTCGCCTCAGCGGCTGCGCAGCGCCGGGCTGGCGGTTGGCGTGGCGTGCAGCCAGTTGGCCAGCAGGCGGGTAGACAAGGGGATGAAGAAGTAGACCATGACCGGCGTCAGGGCCAGCGTGCTGAGCATGACCCGGGGTAGCAGCTCGAACGTTGCGAGCCAATGGCCGAACAGGACGTTGAACAGCAGCGAGACCGGGAAGAAGGCCAGCCAGATGGCCACGGCCTGCTTCCAGCGCGGTGGTTTTTGCACCGTATTAGTGCCGAACCAGTCGTCAATGCCGCTGACGCGCCTCTCTTTGGGGCGTTCGAACAGGCCGTTACCGCGAGCCAGCCAGGCCCGGCGCGATGCGGAGTGCTCCCAGGCGTGCAGGGTAGGCTCGTCGCTAAAGCGGAAAATGATCTGGAATTCGTCGTTGTCGCGGGGTGGGGCGAGGATGCCCGAGCCGAGGTAACCGGGGAAGTCGGTGGCCAGCTGCTCGCCTTCGTGCAGCCAGGCCAGCAGGTCCTGGTAGCGGCCATGGGCGGCGCGGCGCGACACCATCAGGGTGACGGGTGGGGTAGACATCGTGTATCTCCTGGCGACGGGGCTGGCGGGTAGCCGGCCCCTTGGCTGCGTGGCCCGGGGTGGTGGGCAACGTCAGCCTGCATGCAAGAATCGGGCGCGAAGCATCCTGCTGGTGACAATACGGCCTTAACAATTGTTCGCAAACGGTTGCTGGCTCGCACTGCATGATGTCGTAGTAGAATGCCCGTTCAACTTCCGCACACAGGTTACTCAGTGCAGATGAACAAACAGGGACGTAGCTCGGAAATCGAGGCAGGCCTGCACCACCAGGACCTGTTCCCCATTCGTGAGGTTTCCCGCCTGACCGGCGTCAACGCCGTGACCCTGCGTGCATGGGAGCGCCGCTACGGGCTGATCCAGCCGACACGCACCGAAAGTGGTCACCGGTTGTATTCCCAGGCGGATATCGAACAGGTCCGGAGCATCCTGGGTTGGCTCGAACGTGGCGTTGCAGTCAGCAAGGTTGGCGGCATTCTGGCCCGCGGCCAGGCCGCCGCCCAGGGCGTGATTTCGCCTGACTGCAGGGCACAGTGGCAGGCTCAGGTGCGCAAGGCTGTGAATCGCTTCGACGCGTCGAGCCTGGACCTGCTGTTCGACCAGGTGTTCGCGACAATCGCCCTGGACCAGGTGTTCAGCGAAGTGTTCTTGCCCGTCTGGCATGATCTGGCGGCGGGGCAGGGGGCATTCGGCCAGGCCAGCGAGTGGCTGTTCCTCGACCAGTTCCTGCGTGGCCGGGTGTTCTCCCGTTTGCAGCTTTCTCGTCAGCCGCGCGTCCGCCATGTGCTGCTGGCCCCGCTTCCCGGGCTGTGCCATGAACTGGAACTGCTGGTGACCGGCTTGCTTCTGGGCAGTGAGGACATCGGCGTGAGTCTGCTCATGCCCGGCCAGTCGCTGGAAGAATTGCCGCTGGTGTGTGAGCGCCTGCGGCCGGATGCCCTGGTGCTGTTTGCCAACCATTCGCCCACAGTCGAATTGAACAAGCGCCTGAGGCGCCTGGCAGCAGGCCTGGAATGCCCATTGCTGTTAGCTGGCGAGGCGGCCGAAAACGCCCAGGACAGTCTCGCCGGCAGCCCGGTTGCGTGCCTGGGTGCGCAAAGCGAGTTGATGCGGCGCCGCTTGCGGCAGTATCTGGCCGGTCAGCTCGATACCTGATCGTGCAGTTCTGGATGGGCCTGGCGGTGGGCCTGCAGGATGTACTCACGCAGCCGGTCGATTTCTTCGGCGGGGCTGCGGCTGAGGTCGTAGGCGGCCAGGTCCGGGCCGATACGCCGGCGCAGCCTGCCATGCAGGCCGATCGGGCTGATGCCATGCGGGGCAAAATGCAGGTCGAAACGCGATGGGGCTTTGGCCAGGCCACGCACCTCGAGCAACGCACCCTTGAATGAAATATCCCGGACCAGCAGGCTACTGGCCTTGCCCTTGGCATCCAGCAGTGCGCTGGGCTGCTCCATCGACAGGCGCCAGGGGCGCAGCATCGGGCCGTCGTCTTCGTAGATTTCCGGTGAGCCGATCTGCAGGTGAACGGCATGGAACTCGTCTTCCACCAGCTGCAGCGGGAAGCTGATCTGCTGGTTGTTGAATTGCGCCTGCAGGGTCACCTGCTCGTTGGCCACCAGGCGGGCGAGCAGGGACTGGATATGGCGGTCGCCATTGACCAGCAGGCTCGACACCGGGTCGGCCAGGTTCAATTGCGGGGAATGCTGCATGTCCTGGATGAAATCCAGTTCGTCCTGAGTCAGGAGCGTTTCTGCTTGCATGATCGAACTCGGTGATGAGGATTTCTTCAACGGGAATTGACCGTGCTCAAAGCGCTTGGTTCAGCCGCGTTCGTCGGAATTCCGACGAGCGTGCATTTCGGCCAGTTCGCGCTCAAGTTCTACCTGGCGGCTGACGTCTTTCTGGATACCGATGAAGTAGGTGCGCTGATCGGCATCGTGCCTCACCGGGGTGATCGACAGCTCGTTCCAGAACGCGCTGCCATCCTTGCGGTAGTTGCGCAGTATTTCACGGCAGGGACGGCCTTCGGCCAAGGCCTTGCGAATGCGTGCCCGGCCCAGTTGATCGCGATCATCGGCCTGCAGGAAGCGGCAATCCTGGTAGAGGATTTCGTCACGGCTATAGCCGGTCAGGCGTTCGAAGGCCGCATTCACGTAGATCAGGATGGTGTCGTCGCCTTCCTGTTCGGCGACCACGATCCCGTCGTTGGATGCGTCGACCATCGATTGCAGCAGCTGCGCGTTGATCATGTCCGGACCATGGGGCAATGAAGGGGACTTTGGTAGAGCCGGCCTTTTGCCAGCGCCGAATGCTAGTATCCTACGTTTTCACTCAGTTTCGGAATCCTCTTCCTGATGAAAGTCGCCATTATTTCCGGCTCGGTGTACGGCACCGCCGAAGAAGTTGCCCGCCACGCCGAGTCGTTGCTCAAGGCTGCAGGCTTTGAAGCCTGGCATGCTGCCCGTGCTACCCAGCAGGATCTCGAGGGTTTTGCCCCTGAAGCGTTGCTCGCGGTGACTTCGACCACTGGCATGGGTGAATTGCCGGATAACCTGATGCCGCTGTTCAGCAGCATTCGCGACACCCTGCCCGCGGCCTGGCGGGGGCTGCCGGGCGCGGTGATTGCCCTGGGTGATTCGAGCTATGGCGATACCTACTGCGGCGGTGGCGAGCAGCTGCGCGAACTGTTTGCCGAGCTGGGGGTACGGGAAGTGCTGCCGATGCTCAAGCTCGATGCCAGCGAGACCGTGACTCCAGAAGCTGATGCCGAGCCATGGCTGGCAGCGCTTGCTCAAGCACTGAAAGCCTGAGGTATTTCGTCAGCCTGCGCTGGCCGGCTCATGCTTGCTCCCGCAGCAATGCGAGCCAGGCCTGTGCCGCGCGCGACAGGTAGGCTCCACGCCGCCAGATGAAAGCGATATCCCAGCGCAGATCCGTCGGCGCCCTCAGCGGCAAGCGCACCACCCCGGGGCGCTCCAGCGCTTTTGCTACCACACGGGGCAGCAGCACCACGCCCTGGCCCGCCGCGACCAGCGCCACCAGGAAGTCCGCCTGGCCGCTGCGGCCACCTTCCTTCGGGGTGAAGCCTTGCTGCTGGCAAGCCTTGAGCAAGCGATCGTTGAGCACGAAGCTGCGCTGGTAGAGCAGGAAGGGTGTATCCGCCAACTGCTTCAGGCTCACCTGGTCCAGCCCGGCCAGCGCATGCCCGGTTGGTAACAGGGCATCCAATGGTTCATTGCAAAACGGCTGGTACTCGAACGCCGGGTCGCTCGGGGTGAGGCTGCCGCCCAGCTCCAGTTCGCCATTCCTCACCGCCTGTTCGATGCTAAGGCTGCCGCCTTCAAGCAACTGAATGGCGATGTTCGGATGGCGCCTGCGGTATTCGGCGAACAACCCGGCGAACAAGGTATCGCTGCCCAGCATCGGCAAGCCCAGGCGCAACTCGCCGCGCGCCATCTGGCTGAGATCGTCCAGCTCACTGAGCAGCTCCTGACGCTGGCGCAGCAGCGCTTCGCCGCGCTCCAGCACGATGCGCCCGGCTGCCGTCAGATGCAGCTGCGAGGCCTGGCGCTCAAGCAGCGGCTGGCCCACATCTTGCTCCAGCTGGGCGACCTGCTTGCTCACGGCGGACTGGCTGATATGCAAGGTCTGGGCGGCTTGGGTAAAGCCGCCGCGATGGACCACTTCGATGAAACTGCGCAGCTGTTTGAATTCCATGCTCGTGATTCCATTGTGGAATGGCTGCAAGTCTAACAATTCGCTTTTGGCCTAGGCAGCCAAATCTTAAAATGAGGGCCTGTCGAGGAACCGCTGCCCATGAAACCCGCATTATTGAAAAAGCCCCTGCGCCTGCTCGCCGAGCTGGCGGTCCTGCTGGCCTTGTTCCTGTTCGGTGGCCAACTGGCCACCTGGCTGGGTTGGCCGATCCCTGGCGGGGTGATGGGCCTGGGCCTGCTGTTGCTGCTGTTCGCCTGCGGCGTGCTCAAGCCGGCCACCTTGCAACTGGGGGCTGGCTGGCTGATGGCGGAAATGCTGCTGTTCTTCATCCCGGCCCTGATGAGCCTGCTCGATTACGGCAGCCTGGTGCGCAGCGAAGGTTGGCGCATCCTGCTGGTCATCGCTGTGAGTACCCTGATGGTCATGGTGGTGACTGCCGTGACCGTGGAACTGGTCTGCCGCTGGAGGCTGCGCCATGAGCCTTGAACCCATGCCGCTGTTCTGGCTGGCACTGACCTTGGTGGCCTACCTGGCCAGCCGCTGGCTCTATCGGCGCACCGGGCGCTACCTGATGTCGCCACTGATCCTGGTCCCGGCCTTGCTGTTGGCGGTGGCCGTGCCGCTGCACACGGCCTACGCCGAATATTCGCGCAACACCCATTGGCTGATGAGTGTGCTGGGCCCGGTGACCGTCGCCTTTGCCGTGCCGATCTGGCAACAGCGGGCGATGCTGGCGCGGCATTGGCCGGCGCTGCTGGTGGGCATGGTGGCGGGCAGCGCGGCGTCGATCGCCAGTTCGTGGAGCCTGGCGCACCTGTTGGCACTGGATGATGCGATCAGCCTGTCGCTGGTGCCGCGTTCGATCACCACGCCCTTTGCCATGCCGCTGGCCCATGACCTGGGCGGCGTGCCAGAGCTGACAGCGGTATTCGTGATGTTCACCGGGGTGCTCGGTGCGATGTTCGGCGGCGTGCTGCTGCGCTGGTTGCCGCTGCGTACACCGCTGGCGCGGGGTGCACTGTTCGGTGTGGGCGCGCATGGTGCCGGGGTCAGTCGGGCTCAGGAAGTGGGCCGTGAAGAGGGTTCGGTGGCCGGCCTGGTCATGGTCCTCACCGGGCTGCTCAACCTGTTCGCCGCACCGCTGCTGGTGATCCTGCTGTGACCGTTCGTGCCACTGACCCGCTCGGTCATCAAGCTGGCTGGTAACGCAAGTTTCATCTGCTGGGCTGCTGATTACACTCAACCTCGACATAGAGAGCACATGAAAGTGCCGAGGTGACATGCAATGACCGCAGCCTTGCCCTATTCCGACACCACCACTCCACCGGGACAACTCTGATGCCTATGGCCGAGATTCCATTGCGCGTCTGGCGTACCCGGGGACAAAGTTTTTCATTCCGGGGCCAGAGCATCCGCTACTGGACCGCAGGGCAAGGAGAGCCCCTGCTTCTGTTGCATGGATTTCCCACCGCGAGCTGGGATTGGCATTACCTGTGGGCTCCGCTGAGCCAGCGCTTCCGGGTGATTGCCTGCGACATGCTCGGCTTTGGCGATTCCGCCAAGCCACTCAACCACTACTACAGCCTGATGGAGCAAGCGGACCTGCAGCAGGCTCTGCTGACGCATCTGGACATTGACCAGCCGATGCACCTGCTGGCGCACGACTACGGTGGCAGCGTGGCTCAGGAACTGCTGTCGCGCCACCACGAACAGCGCGCCGACATCGCCAGCTGCGTGTTCCTCAACAGTGGGCTGTTCCCGGAAAGCTGTCAGATACCACGGGTCCAGAAGCTGCTGCTCAGCCGCCTGGGCTGGCTGGTGGGGCGTTCGTTCGGGCGCGACGACCTGGTGCGCAACGTGACCCAGATCTACGGCCCGTGCACCCACCCCAGTGAAAGCGCGCTGGACGATTGCTGGAGCCTGATTGCCGCCAACAACGGCACGCGCATCCTCCACAAGCTGGTGGGCTACCAGCCTGAGCGCAGGCAGCATCGCGAGCGCTGGGTCGGGGCATTGCAGCGCGAGGGTGTACCGCTGCGGTTCATAAACGGCATCGCCGACCCGTTGTCCGGCGCGGATATGGTCGAGCGCTATCGGCAGCTGGTGCCTAACCCCGATATCGTGCAACTGCAAGGGATCGGCCATTACCCGCACACCGAAGCGCCAGCGCAGGTGCTGCGCCATTACCTGGCCTTTCGCGAACAGTTGCTGAGCTACCTGCCGCAGAAAGTTGCTTGGTCCTGAACCCGCTATCTCACAGGCGCTACACCTATCAAGCCATGCACACGCCCATAAAAAAGGCCGCTGCAAACGCAGCGGCCAATCGAGACGTTAGATCAAGGAGCTTCAAAATCAACGTCGGTGAACCTCGCGGGCCTGAAAGGCGGGGGGAGAGCCCTTCATGCCGGCCAGTGAGGTAAGAATAAGCGCTTGATCCTGTGGGAAAAATAGCGGCTTGTGACATTCACCTTTACGTTTCGGGCAACAGTGCCGGGCGGGTGTTTCAGGCCGCTGGCGAGTAGCCCATGCGCCAACTGGTGTCCCGCGCTGCCGCCAGCAGGCGCTGTGCTGCCGGGCCGTGTTCATCGGCATGGAAGATCGAGGTCGGGCCGACTACCGTCATCACCGCCGCGATCTGCCCCATGGCGTTGAACACCGGCGCAGACAACGCATCCACACCTGGCATCAACAGGCCGTGCACGTGGTGCAAGCCCCGTTCGCGGATCTCTGCCAGCAAGCCTTGGTAATCGCTGGCGCTTTGCTGCAGCACTGCCAGTTCGCGGTCACGCAACTCCACGGTCTCCCGCTCGGGCAGATGGGCGGCAAACACCAGGCCGGTGGAGGAACTGAGCAGGGGCAGCACCGAGCCTATCTGGGTCACCACCGTGACCGCACGCACGGCGGGCTCGATGCTCACCACCGTAGCGCCCTGGTTGCCCCATACCGCGATGAAGCAACTCTCGTTCAGCTCATCGCGCAGTTGCGACAGCGGCAGCGCCGCCACTTTCAGCACATCGATGCTGCCCAGTGCCGCCAGCCCCACGCGCAACGCCTCACGCCCCAGGCCATAGTGGTTGGTGGCGGCATCCTGCTCGGCAAAACCACTGGCGATCAGCGCCTGCAGGTAGCGGTGCACCTTGCTTGCCGGCATCTGCACATGCTCGGCCAGGCGCGACAGCGAGGTGGACGGGGACAGTTCAGCGAGGGCCTTGAGGATGTCGGTGCCGACTTCCGCCGAGCGGACTTTCTGCTTGCCGTTGTCGGCGGGGGAGCTGGCTTTGGCCATGGGTAGGAAGCTTCCGGATTTTTCGCGTCGCGCCTTTATAGCTTGACGCCTGGCGGGGAGCAAATTACGTTATTCGTAATCAGATTACGATAAAAACAAAATCCGGAGGCTTCGATGAACCGCGACACGTCCCCCGATCTTCAGTACCTGAGCGGTTTCGGCAACGAATTCGCCAGCGAAGCCCTGGCTGGCGCCCTGCCGGTCGGGCAAAACTCGCCACAGAAGGCTCCCTACGGCTTGTATGCCGAGCTGCTGTCGGGCACTGCGTTCACCATGGCCCGCAGTGAACTGCGCCGTACCTGGCTGTACCGCATCCGCCCCTCGGCCTTGCACCCGCGCTTCGAGCGCCTGCAGCGCCAGCCATTGGCCGGCCCGCTGGGCGCGGTCACGCCCAACCGCCTGCGCTGGAACCCGCAGCCCATCCCCAGCGAGCCAACCGATTTCATCGAAGGCTGGCTGCCAATGGTGGCCAACTCGGCCGCCGAAAAGCCGGCCGGGGTCAGCATCTACATCTACCGCGCCAACCGCTCCATGCAGCGGGTGTTCTTCAACGCCGACGGCGAACTGCTGCTGGTGCCGGAACAGGGCCGCCTGCGCATCGCCACCGAACTGGGCGTGATGGATGTCGAGCCTCTGGAAATCGCCGTGATTCCGCGGGGCATGAAGTTCCGTGTCGAATTGCCCGATGGCCAGGCCCGCGGCTACATTGCCGAAAACCACGGCGCGCCGCTGCGCCTGCCTGACCTGGGGCCGATCGGCAGCAATGGCCTGGCCAACCCGCGTGATTTCCTCACCCCGGTGGCGCACTACGAAGAAGTTGATGGCCCGGTGCAGCTGGTGCAGAAGTTCCTGGGTGAGCATTGGGCCTGTCAGCTGCAGCACTCGCCGCTGGACGTGGTCGCCTGGCACGGCAGCAACGTGCCCTACAAGTATGACCTGCGCCGTTTCAACACCCTCGGCACGGTCAGCTTCGATCATCCGGACCCGTCGATCTTCACCGTGCTGACTTCCCCGACCAGTGTGCACGGCATGGCCAACATGGATTTCGTGATTTTCCCGCCGCGCTGGATGGTGGCCGAGAACACCTTCCGTCCACCGTGGTTCCACCGCAACCTGATGAACGAATTCATGGGCCTGATCAACGGTGCCTACGACGCCAAGGCCGAAGGTTTCCTGCCGGGCGGTGCCTCGCTGCATGGGGTGATGAGCGCCCACGGGCCGGATGCCGAAACCTGCGAAAAGGCCATCGCCGCCGAGCTGGCACCGCACAAGATCGACAACACCATGGCTTTCATGTTCGAGACCAGCCAGGTGCTGCGCCCGAGCCTGCAGGCACTCGACAGCCCGCAGTTGCAGGCCGACTACGATAGTTGCTGGGCCACCTTGCCGAGCACCTTCAACCCGAACCGGAGATAACCCATGAACCAGACCGCCATTGCCCGTAGCTGGGTCGAGCACGCCAACGGGCACAGCGACTTCCCGCTGCAGAACCTGCCGCTGGGCATCTTCAGTCGCCCAGGTGAAGCGCTGCGCTGTGGCGTCGCTATCGGCGATGCCATCCTTGACCTGGAAGCCGCGTTGGCTGCGTGCCTGTTCGATGGCCAGGCCAAAGCAGCAGTGCAAGCCACCCGCGGCGGTGCGCTGAACGCGTTCTTCGCGCTGGGGCGGGATGCCCGGGTGGCGCTGCGTGAGCGTCTGCTGGTGCTGCTGGGCGAACACAGCGAACATCAGGCAGCGCTCAAGGCTGCGCTGTATCCGGCCAGTGAGTGCCAGCTGCACCTGCCGGCCAAGGTCGGCGACTACACCGACTTCTACGTCGGTATCCAGCACGCCACCAACGTTGGCAAGCTGTTCCGCCCCGACAACCCGCTGCTGCCCAACTACAAGTACGTACCGATCGGCTACCATGGCCGCGCTTCGACCTTGCGCCCATCGGGTACCGAGGTCCGGCGCCCGAAAGGCCAGACTCTGCCGGCCGGCCACACCGAGCCGAGCTTCGGCCCCTGCGCGCGGCTGGACTACGAACTGGAGCTGGGCATCTGGATCGGCCAGGGCAACGACATGGGCCAGGCCATTCCTATCGCCGAAGCTGATCAGCACCTTGCCGGCCTGTGCCTGCTCAACGACTGGTCGGCGCGGGATATCCAGGCCTGGGAATACCAGCCACTGGGCCCGTTCCTGTCGAAGAGTTTCATCACCACGATTTCGCCGTGGGTAGTCACCGCCGAGGCCCTGGAGCCCTTCCGCTGTGCTCAGCCGGCCCGTCCGGAAGGCGACCCGCAGCCGCTGCCTTACTTGCTCGATCAGCGTGACCAGGCCAATGGCGCCTTCGATATCGAACTGGAAGTGCTGCTGCTCACCGAGCGCATGCGCGAGCAGGGTATGCCGGCTCAGCGCCTGGCCTTGAGCAACACCTTGAACATGTACTGGACCGTGGCCCAGCTGATCGCCCATCACAGTGTCAACGGCTGCCAGCTGCAGCCTGGCGACCTGTTCGGTTCCGGCACGCTGTCGGGTGCCTCTCCTGATTCGTACGGCAGCCTGCTGGAGACCACCGTGGGCGGCAAACAGCCGGTGGAGCTGGCCAGTGGTGAAATCCGCAAGTTCCTCGAAGACGGTGACGAAATCATCCTGCGTGCCCGCTGCAAGCGTGATGGCGTGGCCAGCATCGGCTTCGGCGAATGCCGCGGCAAGGTCATCGCGGCCAACTGAGGGAGCAGGCCATGGAGCTGTATACCTATTACCGTTCCACCTCTTCCTACCGGGTGCGCATTGCCCTGGCGTTGAAGGGCCTGGCGTACCAGGCCCTGCCGGTCAACCTGCTCAAGGGCGACCAGCGCGGTGATGCTTACGTCGCGGTGAACCCGCAAGGCCGGGTGCCGGCCTTGCGCACCGACGACGGTGAACTGCTGGTGCAGTCGCCTGCGATCATCGAGTACCTGGAAGAGGTTTATCCACAGCCGGCGTTGCTGCCGGCTGGCGCTGCAATACGTGCCAAGGTGCGTGGTGTGGCGGCGATCATCGGCTGCGATGTGCATCCATTGCACAACGTGAGTGTGCTCAACCAACTGCGCCAGCTGGGTCACGATGAGGCGCAGGTCAGCCAGTGGATCGCCCACTGGATCGGCCAGGGGCTGGCCGCCGTGGAGCAGTTGATTGGCGATCATGGTTATTGCTTTGGCGATGAGCCGGGGCTGGCGGATGTGTACCTGATTCCGCAGTTGTACGCGGCCGAGCGCTTCAATATCGACCTCAGCCGCTATCCACGCATCGCCCGGGTCGCGGCACTGGCCAAGGGGCATCCGGCGTTCGCCAAGGCGCATCCGTCCTGTCAGGTGGACACGCCGGCTCAGTGAAGCGAACGGTTCACCGTCGGTAGTTTGCCGATACGTTCGGAGAGCTTCAGGCGCTGGACCGGATCGTCGGTCAGCAGCAATGCATGCTCCAGGTCGAAACGTTCGGCGTGGGGGCAGTCCAGGTGTTGATACAGCGTTGCGCGGGTCATGTAGTCACTGACCTGGGCCGGGCCCAGTTGCATGACCCGTTCGGCGTCGATCAGCGCGGCCAGGTGATTGTCGTTGCTGATATGCAACTGGCGCAGGTTGCGCGACAGGCGCTGCAGCATCTGCGTGGCGCTGGCGCTGCGCAGGTGTTCGGCCGTCAGCGGCACATGCGGGCCGAACTGGCGCGCCAGCAACTCGCGGCAATCATTGGGGTACAGGCGGCGGCCCCCGCAAGGGTCGAGCAGGTGATCGGCACCGGGCACGCGCAACAGGAAGTGCCCAGGGAACGCCACGCCTTCCAGTGGTATCGACAGGCGCCGGGCCAGTTCCAGGGTAAGGATGGCCAGGGCCAGGGGCTGGCCGCGTCGGCGTTGCAGTACCTTGTCCAGCAACGCTGCTTGCGGGCGCAGGGGGTGGTATTCGTCCTGCTGAAAACCCAGTGCATTGAGCTGGCGCAGCAGCGGCTGGGCCAGTTCGGACAACGGCAGCATGGGCAGGCAGGCACTGATCTGCCCTTGCAGGTTTTGCAGTGTGGCAAGGCTGGCCGCAGGCTCGACCTTTCGATCATGCTCGACGGCGATCCACAACGCAGCTTCCAGCAGGGCGACCGGCTCGCGCTCCAGGCAGGCCAGGCAGGCTTGACGTGGCTTCATGGGGTTCTCCACACACGCTTGAGTATTAGCTGCGGGGCGTGGATTCGTCCAGTGGTCCGCCCGCAGTGTCGGCATCTGGCGCGTGCCTATACTGGTAGGAGCACCTCGTTGGGGAGCCCGTCGATGTTCGCGCTGATGCAAAGCACCCGTACCCAGTCGCTGCACCTGTTCATTGACCCGCCCACTGGCCTCAAGGCCGTCGTGGCGATTCACAGCGAGAAATTGGGCCCGGCGGTGGGTGGTTGCCGCTACCTACCCTATGCCGATGACGAGAGCGCCATGACCGACGCCATTCGCCTGGCCCAGGGCATGAGCTACAAGGCCGCGCTGGCGGGCTTGCCGTTGGGTGGCGGCAAGGCGGTGATCATGCGCAACCCGCATGTGGAAAACCGCGCGGCACTGTTCGAGGCGTTCGGCCGTTTCATCGATACCCTGCAGGGGCGATTCATCATTGCCGTGGACAGCGGTACTTCGACCCTGGACATGGACTGCATCGCCCAGAGCACACCGCATGTCACCAGTACCACGGCTTCTGGCGACCCGTCACCGCATGCCGCCATGGGCGTGTTCGCTGGCATCCGTGCCACCTCTCAGGCACGCCTGGGCAGCAGCAACCTCGAAGGCCTGCGCGTGGCCGTGCAGGGGCTTGGGAATGTTGGTTATGCACTGGCCGAGCAGCTGCATGCGGCGGGCGCGGAGTTGCTGGTCAGCGACCTGGACCCTGGCCGGGTGCGCCTGGCGGTGGAGCAGTTCAATGCTCATCCGGTAACCAATGACGCCCTGATCAGCACCCCCTGCGATATTTTCGCGCCCTGTGGCGTTGGGCCGGTGCTCAATGGCCAGACGGTGATGCAACTGCGTTGTGCGGCGGTGGCGGGGGCGGCAAACAATCAGCTGACCACCTTGCAGGTGGCTGATCAGTTGGAGGCGCGCGGCATCCTGTATGCCCCCGACTATGTGATCAATGCCGGCGGCCTGATCTACGTGGCGCTGAAGCATCGCGGAGGTGACCTGGGCACCATCACCGCGCACCTGGCGCGGATACCGACGCGGCTGACCGAGGTGTTCGGCCATGCCCAGGCGGAAAAGCGCTCGCCGGCCAGGGTGGCGCAGATGCTGGCCGAGCGCTTGCTGTACGGTTGAGGTCCCGGCCGCAGGGTGCCTCAATCATGCATCAGCCATGGCCTCAGGTCCTTGAGGTTGGAGACCACGATCTGTTGCGCTTCAGGGCTGGTCGCCACATTGCGTGGGTCGATCTGATAACGCTGCAGCACATACTTCACCAGAGCCCTGCGGCTAGGCACGACCAGCTGCCCTTCAATCATGCCGAAGTCGGCTTCGATGATCGCCTTCTGCGCCTCGCTCAAACGCCCATCGGGCTCGAAGATCACCGGAATCTCGGCATTCCAGTCTTCGTCCTGTGCCCGGGTGTTGGGTGACTCATCCAGCAGGTCCGGCTGCCCGCGCAAACGGCTGAGTACGAAGTCGCGGTACTGGCCGTTCTTTTCACAGTACGCCCGCACATGCCAGCGCATGCCGGTGTAGACCAACGTGTGCGGCGCGATGAGGCGCACCTCGACATTTGGCGTGTTGAGTGAAACGTACTCGGTTTCCAGGCGCAGGCCTTCACGGCAGGCCTTGAGCAGGGGGCGCAGAACCTCCGGCCGAATGGGCCGGTCCGGCACCTCCAGCACCTTGGTGTGGGCATAGGCCAGTGCCAGGCCGTCAATGTGCGGGGCGCGTTCACCGTTCTGATACAGCAGGTGCAAGTAAGCGCTTGCGCTGTCCTCGATGAACTTGGGCTTGAACTGCTTGCTGGGTACATAACCCTTGAGCTGTTTGTCATACGCCAGATTCTTCGGCGCATGCTCGGTGATGTAGGTGTTGATGTCCTTGGATGCCTGCTGCCGGCTGATGCCAAAACTCTGCATCAGATGGCCGGTGGTCAGGCGGCCTTCCCACCAGGCGACGGTCTCGATCAGCTTGTAGCGCAGTGCCAGGTCCCAGCGTACCTGCTCGACGGTTTGCTTGCGTTTCATGGCCTCTCCTGAGAAAGCATGCCGGGCGGCATATCGAAAGCGTGATTATGTGTAAAGTTTAAGGTCACGTCTATCGTATGGTCTTGTCATCATCTTGACCTTACGTGTTTTTTGGTCGCGCCAGGTGCATTTGCCCATCACATGCCTTTGCTGCTTGGACGGCTCCCTTTTGTGATGATGTCAAAAAGCTACTTTTGCTCCGGATGCCCTACCCGAAAACCGCTTCCTTGAAGCCTCCCCACGTGCATGAGTAGTTTACCTGTATAAGTCTACATTCTAGATCTGTCTTCAAACTCTACATATATTTTCCTCGTCTTCAGGGCACATCGGCTCACTCAAGGAAAAGGAAATGAATATGTGGGAAGTGATTGCGACAGGTGCAGTTGTGGTGATGGGCATCATTCTGCTGGTGCTGCTGTATCAGAGTTTGAGGCTGCACGAACTGTGGAAGATGGGGCTTGCCTGCCAGAAGAACGCGCGTTGGGCGCAGATCTGGGAGGCAGAGAACCGCGAGCTGCGCTCGGCGCTGCGCGCAGAGCAGGCACAGATCGAACAACTGCAGAGGAAGGTGGTGCTTTTGCAGGAGTTGATCCCGGCCCAAGGGTAAGGAAGGGGCATGAAAAGACGTGAGCGGATCAAGGTTTGCTGCGGGCATACGTGCCGTGAGCCGAGCGAAGGTGGCCGGTGTCTAGCCCCTCGCCTCGAATCGCACGGTTGCAACGCTTTCGAGGGGGGCTTACTCGGCCCCTTTTTCCGCTGTATCCAGGTCAGCCAACGCCGCCGCATTGCTCTTGAACGCCGCAGCAAACACCGCCCGGTTCTTGGCCATGAAGATGCTTGCCTCTTCGGCAATGTTTTCATCCAGCCCAGGTACATGTTTCACCAGAACCTGAGTTAGCACCTCGGCCAGTTCCAGCATCTGGTCATGGGCGTCTGCGAGTTTGCGGTCCAAGAACGTGGTCTCCAAATCGCGCGTGCTGCGGTAAAGAATCTCAACAGCCATACGAGGCCTCTCGGTCAGTGGTAGCAGGGGGCGCTTTCGTGCGCCTGCTGCTTTGCGGTTCAGTTGCTATCCAGGCAGTCGGGCAGAATGCTCTCACCTGATACTGTATCGATATACAGTAATGGCAAGGCAGTCATTTCGCAACCAGAAATTGTAGCTGTGCTGAATTCGCACGCCGCCCGTGCCTTGCGGCAATCGGTCGCCTTCCAAGGCAGGGGCCTGGCCCTTTAACTGCATGGCACAAGCGTCACAGGCGTGACGCATCATCCTTCATGTCGTATCGGGGAATCGCACATCGTGGATATCAAATGGGCTGAAAAACTGCGCAAGGGCCTGCACGGCTCGGCCGACGCGCTGGGCAACCTGTGTGTGGAAGCGTTCCACTACCTGGCGCTGTTCGGCATTGGCGCGATTACCGCCTACGCGGCGGTTGTGACCTTCCTGGACATGCTCGGCAAGGGTGGGGTCAGCGTCGATGACATCCTGCTGCTGTTCATCTACCTGGAGCTCGGGGCGATGGTCGGTATCTACTTCAAGACCAACCACATGCCGATCCGCTTCCTGCTGTATGTGGCGATCACCGCGCTGACGCGCCTGCTGATCGGCGATGTGTCGCACCACAAGGCGCCGGACGAAGGGCTGCTGTACGTGTGCGGGGGCATCTTGCTGCTGGCGTTCTCGATCCTGGTGGTGCGCTACGCCTCGTACCGCTACCCCTCGACCAAGGTGCTGGACGCCAGCGGCAATGAGGTGGAGGAGGGCAAGTAGCCCTCAGTTGGCCAGGCCGACGGCCGTCAGGTGACGAGGCTCGTGGTGGCTGCCACGGGTCAGCGCGGCGAGGACCTGCAACGGGTTCTGCCCCAGCTCGATGGCCAGGCCCAGGCGGATACTGTCGATCACCCGTTGCAGGCGCACCGGGTCGTTGCGCTGGGCCTGGCTGATCAGGCGCTTGGCGACCACGCCGGCGTCGTCGGAAAGGGTCAGCATGATGCTGCCGTCCAGCCGTTCGATGCTCAGGTTGACCCGGTATTCCGGGGCGAAGGCAGCGCTGATCTGTTCGAATGGGTTGTTCATGGTCGGGGTCTGCAATGAATGACTGCAGAAATTGACCGGAAAACCCGCAGGTTGGTTCAGGCCCATTGATCGCTGCAAACGAAAACGCCCGGCACAGGCCGGGCGTTGTTGGTTCTTGCAGATGGTCAGGCCTCGGGGTCACTCAGTTCCAGTGCACCGCGCTTGCTGCGCAGCTTGCCGTAGAAGTGTTCCAGCGCATTGTTCAGCTTGCTGGCGGCACCGTCGACCGCCAGGTCCAGTGAGGTGGCGGTATGGGTCACGGAAATCGGCTGATGGCCTTTCGGGCGAGCCTCCAACTGGCAGCGTTTGTCATGTAGGCCGGGCTTGGCGCCGTTCTCGTCGCGCAGATGCACCTCGATGCGGGTGAGGTCGTCGTCATAGCGTTCGAGGGTGGCTTCCAGCGTACTGCGGACCCACTCGTTGAGACGGATGTTGCCTTCGATATGGTTGCTGCTGTTGACCTGGATTTGCATGATTCCAATCCTTATTCAGCTTGCTCGCATGGAGGCGTGCCTAGGCCATTGAGGGCCTTGGTATTTCTGCGCCTCTTGACTCTAAGGTCAGGCAACGGCGAAACGAATTCAAGCCCTTTTTGAAAATAAATTTTCTGTAGCAAATTCACTGAAGGGGGACTGCTTCGCAGCTCATCGCCGGCAAGCGCGGCTGCCACAGGATGGCGCAGGCCTCAAAAATTGCACCCACCCTGTGGGAGCCGCGCTTGCCGGCGATGGGCCGCAAAACGGCCCCGGTTTTTTCAGGCAAAAGAAAATCAAATACACGTAAATTAGCCCGCTTCGCGATACAGAACCAGCTCTGTCAGCGCCTTGGTCATCTGCACATGCTGCACGGCATTCACCAGCATGCCGATGCCGGGTGTGCCGGCATTGCCACAAATGTATTCATCCAGGGTGTCTTCGAGGCCGCACAGGATCTGCAGGGTGTGGATAAGTGCATCGACCGATGGGATGTCGTTGTCGATGGTGTAGAAGCGGGAGGAAGGTTTGGCCTTGGGTGGGTCGGGAACAATTTTCTTCATCGTGAAATGCTCGTGTAGTGAGATGAAATCACCACCTGCATCTTTTCTCACGAGATTAGGGTGGCAACCGTACGAGGGTGAGAAATCCGAGACACGAGCACTCGGCCAGACCGAAGCCTGCCTGCGTACGGCCGCCATAAAGCGTTACCGCAAGTCGTGAAGTCGGGTTTCTCACGCCCGGTCACCTGATTCAGGCGACCCGGAAACGTTATCCCTGAGATGTTCCAGCGGCAATGCAGCGACTTCCGACGAGGCTTGTAGGATAAGTCGACGCTTGATCCAAATTGAAGCATTTGGTTTCAAGTTCAGAATTGTCGTACGGGGGGAAGGATCCAGCAGAGATCGGGTCAGGGCCACCAGGGGGTCGCCGCGAGCCTTGCAGCGCTCGGTCTCATAGGCGCTGAGTATCTGTCGGCGAACACCCGACAGCCTCCATACAAATTTTGCTTATGAGAATTAAACTCATTACTATTACACCCCCATTCCCCGGACTCACGCCATGAAGCGCTCCGCCGCCGGACTCCCTCTCCGCTATCGCCTGGCCGTGGTTTCACGCAGCCTGGCGGCATTGCTGGGCGGCTATCTGCTGGCGTCGCTGGCCAGTGTCTGCCTGGCCCTGCTGCTGCCATTGCCCCAGGTCGACGCCACGCTGACCGGCCTGATGCTCTCGTTCGTGTTCTACCTGCTGGCCTTCATCTGGTGCTTCGCCTGCCGCAGCGCCTTGCGTGCCTGGCTTGGCGTGCTACTGCCGAGCCTGGTGCTGGGGCTGCTCGGTGGGTTCGCCTACTGGATGAAAAACCCATGAAGGAAGGCTTCCGCCAGGCCATGGCCTGGCTGCACACCTGGACCGGCCTGATCTTCGGCTGGCTGCTGTTCGCCATCTTTCTCACTGGCACCTTGTCGTATTTCAAGCAGGAGGTCAGCCACTGGGCGCAGCCGGAAGTGCGCCGCCATGCGCTCGACCCGGTCGCCAGCCTGGGCCTGGCCCAGCGCTATCTGGAGAGCAACGCCGCGCACTCGGGCAGCTGGATGATCCGCCTGCCGAGCGAGCGCGACGCCGCCTTGACCGTGGGCTGGCGTGACCCCGAGGGTGGGCGCCGGGGCTTTGTCAGGAAGGCTCTGGACGCACAGAACGGGCAGCCGGTCGCGGCGCGTGACAGCCGTGGCGGCGAGTTCTTCTACCGCTTCCATTTCGAACTGCAGATGCCGTATCCGTGGGGCCGCTGGCTGTCGACACTGTGCGCCTTCATCATGCTGCTGGGGCTGGTCACCGGGATCATCACCCACAAGAAGCTCTTCAAGGAGTTCTTCACTTTCCGCCCTGGCAAGGGCCAGCGCTCGTGGCTGGATGGCCACAACGCCATCGGCGTGCTGGTGTTGCCGTTCCACCTGATGATCAGCTACAGCAGCCTGGTGCTGTTCATGTACATGGTCATGCCGGCCAGCATCATGGCCAGCTATGGCAATACCAGCGGTTATTTCAATGACCTGTTCGGCCGCGACGAGGCGCCGAAGGTGGCCAATGTCGCCACGCCATTGGTGCCGCTGGCGAACCTCTATGCCAAGGTCCAGGCGCAAGTGCCGGGGGCGCGCATGGGCTTCATCCAGGTACAGAACGCGGGTGATCGCAACGCACGGGTTACCTTTACCCAGTCGTCGGCGGACAACGTCCCCTATAAGCGCAGTGCCAGCTGGACCTTCGATGGTGCCACTGGCGAACTGCTGCAACAGGGCGCACCGGAAAGCGCCACGATGTTGACCTCTTTCAGTTTCGCGGGCCTGCACATGGGCAATTACGCCGGGCCCTGGCTGCGCTGGTTGTACTTCGCCTTCGGGCTCGCCGGCACGGCGGTGATCGGCACCGGCCTGGTCATGTGGCTGGGCAAGCGCCAGCTCAAGCATGCCAAGAGTGAACGCCTGCCGGGCGAACTGCGCCTGGTCGAAGTGCTCAACATCGCCAGCATGAGCGGCCTGGTCCTGGCCGTGGCCGGCTTCTTCTGGTCCAACCGGTTGCTGCCGGTGGCACTGCAAGGACGGGCCGACTGGGAGGTGAACACGTTCTTCCTGGTCTGGCTGGCGTCGCTGCTGCATGCCGTGCTGCGCCCGGGGCGCAAGGCCTGGGCCGAGCAACTGGCACTGGGCGCACTGGCTTTCGCCCTGTTGCCCTTGCTCAACGCCCTGAGCACCGGTCAAGGCTTGAACGTCTCTGTGCCAGCTGGCGACTGGGCCATGGCCGGGTTCGACCTTGCCGCCCTGGCGTGTGGGCTGTTCCTGGCCTGGGTTGCGAGCAAGATGCTGCGCCCACCGAAGCCCGTCGCAAAATGTGCGCCGAAGGCGGCCAAGGTTTCGCCCGAAAGGGTCGAGGTGCAGCGATGCTGAGCATTGCCCTGATCGGTTTCGCCGGTTTCGCCGCGCTGTGCCTGGCGATGGAAAAGCACTTTAGCGAGCTGCTCAAGCGCAAGCCTGGCCACGGTCAGTTGCGTGCATTGCGCGTTGGCGGCTGGCTGCTGCTGATGCTGTCGCTGGTCCTCTGCGTTCAATGGCGTGGTTGGGCTCATGGTCTGGTGGAGTGGTTCGCACTGTTGATGGCCGGCGTCACTCTTTGGGTGTTCGGCTTGCCCTATTTGCCACGTGTGCTGCTGGGCCTGGCTGCTGTCAGCCTCGTGCTGGGCCCACTGTTGGCCGTGTTTGCCGGGTGATGCCATGAGCGAAACCGACAGCGAAAGCACCCGCGCGCGTTTCGTCGAGGTGTTCCAGGCCCAGCGTGCGCGCATGGAGGCGCTGGTCAGCCGCCGGGTCGGCTGCCGTGCCACCGCGTCCGACCTGGTCCAGGAGCTGTTCCTGCGCTTCTGGCGCCGCCCCGAGGTCAAGGTCGAGGCGCTCGACACTTACCTGTTGCGCTGTGCCGGCAACCTGGCCATCGATCACCTGCGCAGTGAGGGCAGCCGAGAACGCGTCGCTGAAGCCTTGCTACCGCTGGGTGAAGCGGGCCAGGCCCAGGCGCCGGAGCAGGCCGTCGAGGTCGATCATGACCTGCAGCGTGTGGAAGCCGCCCTGCGTGCGCTGCCTGAGCGCACCCGGCAGATCTTTTTGCTCAACCGCGTCCACGGCTGCAAGTACGGTGAAATCGCCACCGCCATGCAGCTTTCCCAGAGCAGCGTGGAGAAGCATATGATGCGCGCCCTCGAAGCGTGCAAGGCGAGTGTTGCCGAGCCCGCGACCTTCACTCGCAGGCCTGGGAGCGCCCGCCGATGAGCCATCCAGACCCGATCACCGCTGCGCAGTCCGCGGCGGCCTTGCAGTGGCTGATGCGGATCAACCAACAGCCAGCGGCTTCGCACAGCGCAGCGTTCAAACGCTGGTTGCTGGAGGACCCGAAGCATCGCGAAGCCTATGCCGAGGCCCAGTGGCTGTGGCAGCTCAGCGAAGCACCGGCAGCGCGTCTGGCCGAGGAACAACACGCAGACCTGCAACACTACTTGCGGGCCATGGCCAAGCCGCCTGGCAAGGGCCATTGGCGGCGCGCCGGCATGGCGTTGGCTGCGGCGTGCCTGGTGCTGGCTGTGACTATGGCGGGTGGCTGGCGGCCGAGTGACTGGTTGCTGAACCTGCAGGCCGATTTCAGCAGCAGTGATGCGATTCGCCAGGTGACCCTGGCGGACCAGTCGCAGGTGACCCTGGATGCGGGCAGCGCCATCGCCGTCGACTTCCAGCAGGGTGAACGCCGCGTGCGCCTGTTGCATGGCGCAGCGTTCTTCCAGGTTACCCATACCGGTCAGCCATTCGTGGTAGAGGCCGCTGGCGGCGAGGTAAGGGTGCTGGGCACGCAGTTCGAAGTGCGTGACCAGGGGCAGGGTGCGCAGGTCATCGTGCGTAGCGGGCGTGTGGCAGTTATCCCGGCGGCTGGGCAGGCCGGTCAGGTGCTGACGGCCAACCAGCAACTGGCATTTGCCGACGGGCATGCAGGCGAATTGGCGAGCGTGGACAGCGACAGCCGCCTGGCCTGGCGCCAAGGCTGGCTGAACTATTACCAGGTGCCGCTGGCGCAGGTGGTGGCAGACCTGGGCCGCTACTACCCCGGCCGCATCGTGTTGCTCGACGGCGAGTTGGCGCAGCGCAAGGTCAGCGGCAGCTTCCCGGTGGATGAGCCTCTGGCGGCACTGGACTCGCTGGGCAAGGTGCTGGGTTTCTCGCGGCAAACCTTGTTGGGGCGGCTGACCGTTATCCGCTGACAAAAAAACTTCACAAGTGGGTGAGGTAACTGGAGTTGGCATCCGTGTAATGAGTGGAAGTGCGATTCATTCGCAGTAATAGCCACCTCACAGGTCAGCGTCCATGAAGTTCACCCCGCGTTGCGTTCCCCTCTGGCTCGGCCTTTCTGCATGCTCGGCCATCACCGCTGCCCCTGGCCTCATGGCCGCCGAGCAACGCCAGCTGCACAGCTTCGCCATGGCCAGCCAGCCGCTGGCTCAGGCCCTCAACGCTTTCAGCCGTGCCACTGGCCAGAGTGTGGTCTACACCCTCGAATTGCCCGGCGTGCAGGCCCCGGCCGTCAACGGCGCGTTCAGCGCCGAAGAGGCCCTGCAACAGTTGCTGGGCAACAGCGGCCTGACCTGGCGCCGCCTCGACGCACGCACCCTGACGCTCGAACCTGTGGATACCTCCGGCGCCCTCAACCTGCAGGCCACCACCGTGACCTCGCAGATGGACAGCTACAGTTATCAGCCGCCCGCCAGTGCCTCGATCATGCGCGGCCAGGGCCCGTCCCAGGACATCCCCCAAGCGATCAACGTTGTGCCGGCCCAGGTCATCCGCGACCAGGCCCCCCGCAACCTCGACGACGCCCTGGCCAACGTCAGCGGCATCACCCAAGGCAACAACTTCGGTGGCACCTCCGACACGGTGATGAAGCGCGGCTTCGGTGACAACCGCGATGGCTCGATCATGCGTGACGGCATGCCGCTGGTGCAGGGCCGCAACCTCAGTGCCAGCACCGAGCGGGTCGAAGTGCTCAAGGGCCCGGCCTCGCTGCTGTATGGCATCCAGGACCCGGGCGGGGTGATCAACGTGGTCAGCAAGCGCCCGCAACTGCAGCAGTACAACGCCCTGACGGTACGCGGTTCCACCTACGGCAGCGGCAAGAACGGCAGCGGCGGTGGTTTCGACAGCACCGGCGCGCTGGGCGACAGCAACTTCGCCTACCGCCTGATCGTCGATCACGAGGATGAGGACTACTGGCGCAACTTCGGCGTGCACCGCGAGTCGTTGGTAGCACCGTCGCTGGCCTGGCTCGGCGACGACACTCAGGTGGTGCTGGCCTACGAGCACCGTGAATTCCTCTACCCGTTCGACCGCGGTACGGCATTCGGCAGCAACGGCCACCCGCTGGACATTCCGGCTACCCGCCGCCTGGACGAACCGTTCAACGACATGGAGGGGCGCTCCGACCTGTACCGCCTGGAGGTCGACCACCAACTGGCCGACGACTGGAAACTGCACTTGGGCTACAGCTTCAACCGCGAGACCTACGATGCCAGCCAGGTTCGCGTTACCGCTGTGAATGAGGCCAAGGGCACGCTGACGCGCAGCATCGACGGCACCCACAACGCCATGAGCCGCGACCAGTTCGTCACCCTCAGCCTCAATGGCAATGTCGAACTGGCCGGCATGCAGAATGACCTGCTGTTTGGCATCGACCACGAAGACCGCAAGATCTTTCGTGGCGACCTGATCCGTCAGACCGCTCGATCTACCTTCAGCTACGTGAACCCGGTCTACGGCCAGGAAGTGGAGGGCACCACGGTGCGTGCAAGCGACAGCGACCAGACCGACAAGCTGCGCACCGACGCCTTGTTCGTGCAGGACGCGCTGCACCTGGACGAGCACTGGATTCTGGTGGCAGGGGCGCGTTACCAGCAGTACGACCAGTACGCCGGCCGTGGCCGCCCGTTCAAGGCCAATACCGACAGCAACGGCCAAGCCTGGGTGCCGCATGCGGGCATCGTCTACAAGGTCGATGAGCAGCTGTCGTTGTATGGCAGCTACAGCGAGTCATTCAAGCCCAACTCCAGCATCGCCCCGCTGACCGGTGGCGTGGTGCTGGATTCGTCGGTGGCGCCGGAGGAGGGCAAGTCCTGGGAGCTGGGCGCCAAGCTGGACATGCCGGGCAGCCTCACCGGGACCCTGGCGCTGTTCGATATCACCAAGCGCAACGTGCTGGTTTCCAACTTCGACAGTGGCACCGGCGAGACGGTCTACAGCAGCGCCGGGGAAGTCAGCTCACGCGGCGTGGAACTTGACCTGACCGGGCAGCTCAGCGAGCGCTGGAGCCTGATCGGCAGTTACGCCTATACCGATGCCAAGGTGACCAAGGACCCCGACCTTGAGGGCAACCGCCTGCAGAACGTGGCCAGGCATAGCGGTTCGGTGTCGGCGGTGTATGACTTCGGCAGCCTGTTTGGCGGCGATCGCCTGCGTTTGGGGGCCGGGGCGCGTTATGTGGGCGAGCGGCCAGGGAACTCGACCAATACCTTCGACCTGCCGAGCTACACCGTGGCCGATGCGTTCGCCAGCTACGAGACCAAGCTTGACGAGCACAACGTGCGCTTGCAGCTGAACGTGAAGAACCTGTTCGACAAGGTCTACTACAGCTCGGCGGTGAACCAGTACTTCGTCGCCATTGGCGATGCGCGGCAGGTAAGCCTGTCCAGCACCTTCGAGTTCTGACCTGCGGGAGCGGCTTTAGCCGCGAATGGCCATACGATACTCGCCAGGGGTTGCACCGAACGCCTGGCGAAAGCGATTGCTGAAATGGCTGGCACTGGCAAACCCGCACAGCAGTGCCACCTGGCCCAACGGCACCTCACCCAGGCGCAACAACTGGCAGGCCCGGTGCAGCCGTCGCGCCAGCAGGTACTGATGCGGCGGCAAGCCGAAACTGGTGCGGAACATCCGCGCAAAGTGATACTCGGACAGGTTGCAGCGCAGTGCCAGTTCACCCAGGGTAATCGGCTGGTCGAGGTGCGCCTCGATGTACTCCACCAGTTGCCGGCGCAGGCTCGGCGCCAACCCGCCTTTCAGGCGCAACCCCTGGCGCAGGCCAACCTGGCTGAGCACGGCATGGTCGACGATCTCGTGGGCCAGGCTGCTGGCCAGCAACCGTTCGGCGGGCTCATCCCAGTCCAGGGTGATCAACTGGCGAAAACGCACGGCTTGCTGCGGGTCATCGAGGAAGGTCGCTTCCTGCAGCTGCAGTTCACGTGGCTCACGGTCGAGCAGGCGCACACAGCCCAGGGCGAACTGCGCTTCGCTGATGTACAGATGGGCCAGGCGAATCGCACCGTTCACCACCCAGTTCGACTCTTGCCCCGCCGGCATGATGCACAGCTTGTTTGGCGCGCCCTTGTCGGCCGGGCGCTGGCGGCGAAAGGTGCCGGTGCCGTCGGCGATGTAGCACGACAGCGTGTGATGGCTCGGTGCCTGGTAGTCGCGCGCGTCGTCGCGGTTGCTCCACAACGCTGCCGCCAGCCCGTCGCCCAAGTGCGCGCTCAGCTCCAGCCGGGCGTTGGGCGAGGCGTGCATGGCGTTGAACACTTGCAGCTGGGTGAGCGGGGTCATGGGCGGTTCCTCTGGGCTCATCCTACTGCGCCAATCTGTCGCTGACAGCCACCTGTGAGCGAAAAGCGCAAGTTTGTGCAAGCGCATGGCGGTGGGCAGGGAGAACACTGATGGCGTTGAATCTGAAAGGCCCAAGGAACCGCCGCCATGAACCTGTCCCTGTACCTGCTCACCGTCCTGATCTGGGGCACCACCTGGATTGCCTTGAAACTGCAACTGGGCGTAGTCGCCATCCCGGTGTCGATCATCTACCGCTTCGCCCTGGCCGGCCTGATCCTGTTCGCCATTCTTCTGCTCAGCCGCCGCTTGCAGCCGATGAACCGGCGTGGCCACCTGATCTGCCTGGCGCAGGGCTTGTGCCTGTTCTGTGTCAACTTCATGTGCTTCCTCACCGCCAGCCAGTGGGTCGCCAGCGGCCTGATCGCCGTGGTGTTCTCCACCGCCACCTTGTGGAATGCCCTCAATGCCCGGATCTTCTTCGGCCAGAAGATCGCCAGCAATGTCCTCGCGGGCGGTGCGCTTGGCTTGCTCGGCCTGGGCCTGCTGTTCTGGCCCGAGCTGTCGCACCACGCGGCCAGCCGCGAAACCCTCTACGGCCTGGGCCTGGCACTGCTTGGCACGCTGTGTTTCTCGGCTGGCAACATGCTCTCCAGCATGCAGCAGAGGGCCGGGCTCAAGCCCATGACCACCAATGCCTGGGGCATGCTCTATGGCGCGGCAATGCTGGCGGTGTATTGCCTCGTCAGCGGCATCCCTTTCGCCATGGAATGGAACACCCGCTACATCGGCTCGCTGCTGTATCTGGTCATCCCCGGCTCGGTGATCGGCTTCACCGCCTACCTGACCCTGGTCGGGCGCATGGGGCCGGAGCGGGCGGCCTATTGCACCGTGCTGTTCCCGCTGGTGGCGCTGAACGTGTCGGCGTTTGCCGAGGGCTATCAGTGGACGACACCGGCGCTATTGGGGCTGGTGGCGGTGATGGCGGGCAATGTGCTGGTCTTTCGTAAAGTCAGGGTCAGACCTTCGGTTGTGATCGAGGCCACACGCTGAATGCACGTTTGACAACTGGTAGAAATGACAGGTGTGTGTCCGAGTATCCCGATTCAGAATTGTCGAGCGCAGTTCATTTGGGATCAGCCCATGTCATCTACACAGGCAGGAAGCCAATCTCTTGCATTCAACCAGGTATGGCTGATCATCTCGCTGGCGTTGGCGTTTCATATCGTGCCGCTGCTCATGGCCGATCACTTGTATCTGGACGATTACTGGCGCACCGTTCTTGCTGAAAATGACTGGACCAGCCAAGGACGACCATTGACCGCTGCCCTGTTGGCCTTTCTGGGGTTTGCCAATGGTGCGCCAAACATCTATCCGCTGCCATTGCTACTCGCACTGCCAATCGTTGCCTACTCGCTCGCCCGGCTTGGTCGGCATTGGTACTCGACACCGTCTGTTGCCCACGTACTGGTGTTACTGCCCTTGTGGTACCAGCCTTTTTTCCTGCAGAACCTGTCCTATCAGTTTGACGGCGCCGCCATGGCGCTGGCGCTGATGGCGAGTATCCTGGCCATAACGGTAACTACCGAAGCCATGAAGTCCTGGTTTCTGGGATGCCTGCTGGTGGCCACGGCGGTGGCTTTCTATCAGGTCGCCGTCAATGTGTTCATTGGCTTGTGCTGCCTGGACATCATGCGTCAAGTAATGGATGGGGCGTCGTTCAGTTGCATCAGGCGTCAGGCAGCGCAGCGACTGACACAGCTGATGGCGGGTTGCTTGCTCTATTACGTGGCCTGCTCAAGGATGATCACGGTGCCGCGAGGTAGATTGCTTACTTTCGATGGGCACTGGCCGGAGCTGATCAGAGGACGTTTGTCAGATGTTTGCGCTGACCTACGTCTGCTGGCCACGCCCCAGACAACCTTGTTCATGGAAGCTTTGCTGGTATTGGCAGGCGTTGCCCTCGTGACAGAGTTGGCATGCCTTTGGCGGCGGCCGTGTTCACGGTGGGAGCAGTTGGGGTTGACGGTGGCTCTCTTGTTGCCGGTACCTGTGATCTATGTTTCGATCACAGGCGTCATGCTTCTATTTGCCGATTATGATCACGCTGCCCGGACGTTGATGGGGTTCGGGGTCGCTTGCGTGATGGTGCTGTTACTGGTGCAACGCGCATTGATGCGATTGCCGCGCATCCAGATAGCAATTTTGCTGATCCCCAGTTTGTTCATGCTGTCGATCGCGTTCGCGTACGGGCGGGTGCAGTCGATGCAGAAGGAATTGAACCAGGCCCTGGCTCATTCGATTGCTCAGGATCTGTTTTCAAGGAGCGAGCTGGGCTCATTGGACCGCTACTACCTGGACGGGCAATGGATCAGCCAACGCTGGTTGCCAAGTGCACAAGGCTTGTTCCGGACGCTACCGGTGCTGACCCATGTACAGGGTGTCAATGGTTACGTGATGGTGCTGCCCGAGATGTTGACCTTTGCCGGCGTTGCCAATGTCGGACCGGCACTGGGCGGATCTGCGCCGATGAGCCGTCGACAAGTACTGGACCTCAGCCCGATCCCTGTGGTCGAACGAGCGCTTTACGAGATTCACAGAGTGGGCAACACAGGATATGTGCTGATGAAGGCGCCGCCGGTCAACTCAGCGGCTCCTTCTCATGCACTTCCAGGCCTGCGCCACGAATAGTGCGGTTCAGCAGCCCTTCCACACTTGCGGATTCACCAGATCGCGCGGCCGCTCGCCGAGCAGCGCCGCACGCAGGTTGTCCATCGCCCGGTTGGCCATGGCCTCACGGGTTTCGGCAGTCGCCGAACCAATGTGTGGCAAGGTCAGCGCATTGGGCAGCTGGAACAGTGGCGACTCGCTCAGCGGCTCCTTCTCGTACACATCCAGGCCGGCGCCACGAATAGTGCCGTTCTGCAGCGCCTCGATCAGCGCCGCCTCGTCGACCACCGGGCCGCGGGCGATGTTGATCAGGAACGCGCTCGGTTTCATCAGCTTCAGTTCACGGGCGCCGATCAACTTGCGCGTGGCATCGGACAGCGGCACCACCAGGCAGACGAAGTCGGATTCGGCCAGCAACTGATCGAGGCTGCGGAACTGGGCGCCCAGTTCCTGCTCCAGTGCAGTCTTGCGGCTGTTGCCGGCATACAGGATCGACATGTTGAAGCCGAAGTGGCCACGGCGGGCGATCGCGGCGCCAATGTTACCCAGGCCGACGATGCCCAGCGTCTTGCCATGTACATCGCTACCGAAGTGCGATGGGGCGACCGTGGCCTGCCAGTGGCCGGCCTTGGTCCAGGCGTCCAGCTCGGCGGTGCGCCGGGCACAGCCCATGATCAGCGAAAAACCCAGGTCGGCGGTGCTTTCGGTGAGCACGTCTGGGGTGTTGGTCAGGGCAATGCCGCGCTCGTTGAAATAGTCGACGTCGTAGTTGTCATAGCCGACCGAGACGCTCGACACCACTTCGAGCTTGCCCGCACCTTCGAGCTGAGCGCGGCCGAGCTTGCGGCCGGCGCCGATCAGGCCGTGGGCCTCGGGCAGGGCTTCGTTGAACTGGGCACTGATGTCACCGAGCTTGGGGTTCGGCACGATCACGTTGAAGTCTTGCTGCAGGCGCTCGGCCATGGCCGGGGTGATGCGGCTGAAGGCCAGGACGGTCTTTTTCATCGGGCAACTTCTCGGGGCGGTGGGTCGGGTTGATTGGTTAGCAACCTACCATTGTCCACCGCCACCGTGCAGCAGCTTTTTCAGTTGGCGATCAGCATTTCATGGGTTTTCAGGTCGGCTTCATGGGCCGCCAGAATCTCCGGCAGCGAGTTGCGCAGGTACTCGACCCAGGTCTTGATCTTGGCATCCAGGTACTGGCGCGAAGGGTAGATGGCATACAGGTTCAGCTCCTGCAGCCGGTACTCTGGCATCACCCGCACCAGGCTGCCGTCGCGCAAGCCGTCGATCACCGAGTAGATCGGCAACACGCCCATGCCCATGCCACTGCGGATCGCGGTTTTCATCGCATCCGCCGAGTTGACCTGGAACGGCGAGCTGGTGATGTTGACCAGTTCCTGGCCTTCCGGGCCGTCGAACAGCCATTTTTCCAGCGGGATCACCGGGCTGACCATGCGCAGGCAGGAATGCTGGAGCAGGTCGATCGGTTTGTGCGCAAAACCGTGCTTGGCCACGTACTCGGGCGAGGCGCAGACAATGCTGTAGGTGATGCCCAGGCGCTGCGAGACGAAACCGGAATCCGGCAGCTCGGTGGCCAGCACGATGGACACGTCGTAGCCCTCGTCGAGCAGGTCGGGCACGCGGTTGGCCATGGTCAGGTCGAAAGTCACGTCCGGGTGCGACTCGCGGTAGCGGGCGATGGCATCGACCACGAAGTGCTGGCCGACTCCGGTCATTGAATGCACCTTCAGTTGGCCCGCTGGCCGGGCATGGGCATCGCTGGCCTCGGCTTCGGCTTCTTCGACGTAGGTGAGGATCTGTTCACAGCGCATCAGGTAACGCTTGCCTGCCTCGGTCAGGGCGATGCGCCGGGTGGTGCGGTTGAGCAGCCGGGTTTGCAGATGGGCTTCCAGGTTGGAGACCGCCCGCGACACGTTCGCGGTGGTCGTATCCAGTTGCGCCGCAGCAGCGGTAAAGCTGCCTAGCTGGGCTACGCAACTGAAAGCACGCATGTTTTGCAGGGTGTCCATGGGTCACTCTCAAGATAGAGGACAAAATTGTGTCACGAAGTAACGCGAATGTGCGTTCGACCAAAGCCGGATTATCGCTGTTTCGGTAACAAAGATTCGCAGGAATATACGCTTATCGCCAGTACGGCGGCCCCCTAGAATTGCCCGGCCCCTTCACCTCTTCCTCGGGAAATCGCAGCTGTGCCGCGTCGCATCATCAGAACGCTTCAAGTGTTCAGTGCCTGTGCCCTTAGTCTCGCCTTGAGCGGCTGTATCGGAACCTGGGGTATCGCCCCGCAAAGCAAGACCCTGCAAGCCAATACCTTGACCACCGACGCGGCCATTCGCCAAGCAGCCAGCGATGCGCACTGGCCTGACCAGCGCTGGTGGCAGGCCTATGGCGACCCACAACTCGACCGCTGGATCGACCTGGCGGTGGCCGGTAGCCCGAGCCTGGCCATGGCGGCGGCGCGTGTGCGTGAAGCCAAGGCCATGGCCGGTGTGGTCGAGTCGGCGGAAAAGCTCCAGGTCAACGGTGATGCCACGCTCAAGCGGCACAACTGGCCCGAGGACCAGTTCTACGGCCCTGGCGCGCTGTCGGGCGCCAACACCTGGGACAACAACGCCGCCTTCGGCTTCAGCTACGCGCTGGACCTGTGGGGCCGCGAACGCAACGCCAGCGAGCAGGCGGTGGACCAGGCGCACATGAGCGCGGCCGAAGCCCGCCAGGCGCAGCTGGAACTGCAGAACAACGTGGTACGCGCCTACATTCAGCTGAGCCTGCATTTCGCCCAACGTGACATCGTCAAGGCCGAGCTGGAACAGCAGGAGCAGATCCTGGCCCTGGCCAAGCGCCGCCTGGACGGCGGCATCGGCACCCATTTCGAGGTCAGCCAGGCCGAGGCACCGCTGCCCGAAACCCATCGCCAGCTTGACAGCCTCGACGAAGAAATCGCCTTGACCCGTAACCAGCTGGCGGCGTTGGCCGGCAAGGGTCCAGGGGAGGGCGCGCAGTTGCAGCGCCCGACCCTGACCTTGGCGGCGCCACTGAAGCTGCCATCGAACCTGCCCGCCGAACTGGTCGGCCAGCGCCCCGATGTGGTCGCCAGCCGCTGGCAGGTGGCGGCCCAGGCCCGTGGCATCGACGTCGCTCACGCCGGCTTCTTCCCCAACGTCGACCTGGTCGGCAGCCTCGGCTTCATGGCCACCGGTGGTGGCCCGCTGGAATTCCTGACCGGGCGCAAGTTCAACTACAACGTTGGCCCGGCGATCAGCCTGCCGATCTTCGACGGTGGCCGCCTGCGCTCGCAGCTGGGCGTAGCTTCGGCCGGTTATGACGTGGCCGTGGCGCGCTACAACCAGACCGTGGTCGGCGCGCTGAAGAACATTTCCGACCAGCTGATCCGCCGTGAGTCGATGAAAGAGCAGTCGCACTTCGCCGCCGAGTCGGTGGCCGCTGCGCAGAAGACCTACGACATTTCCACGGTGGCCTTCCAGCGTGGCCTGACCGATTACCTCAACGTGCTCAATGCGCAAACCCTGCTGTTCCGCCAACAGCAGGTGCAGCAGCAGGTGCAGGCCGCGCGCCTGATCGCCCATGCCGAACTGGTCACCGCCCTGGGCGGCGGCCTGCAGGCCGGCCAGGACGTGCCGAAGGAAGAACGCCAGGCCGCGCCGAAAACCCCGGCCACCCTGGCCATTTTCGACAAGAAGCCGGATAACGCCGAATGAGCACTTCCAGTTTGCCCGTGCGCTGGCTGCAAAGCCTGGAATGGCGCCGGGGCTTCTTCGCCTGGGCGCGCACCGACGGCGTCACTTGGGTGTACATCTTCAAGGTGCTGGCGGCCGCGTTCATCACCCTGTGGCTGGCCATGCGCCTGGAGCTGCCGCAACCGCGCACGGCGATGATCACCGTGTTCATCGTCATGCAGCCGCAAAGCGGCCATGTGTTCGCCAAGAGCTTCTACCGGGTGCTCGGCACCCTGGCCGGCTCGGCGATGATGGTCGCACTGATCGCCCTCTTCCCGCAGAACACCGAACTGTTCCTGCCCAGCCTGGCCGTGTGGGTTGGCCTGTGCTCGGCCGGCGCCATGCGCTACCGCACCTTCCGCGCCTATGGCTTCGTCCTTGCCGGCTATACCGCGGCGATGATCGGCCTGCCTGTATTGCAGCACCCGGACCAGGCGTTCATGGCGGCCGTGTGGCGGGTGCTGGAGATCGCCCTGGGCATCCTGGTGTCGACCTTCGTCAGCGCCGCGATCCTGCCGCAGTCGGCCAGTGCCGCCATGCGCAACGCCCTGTACCAGCGCTTCGGGGTATTCGCCGGGGTGGTGGTGGAAGCCCTGCGCGGCGACAGCCAGCGGGACCGCTTCGAGACCAGCAACGTGCGCTTCGTCGCCGAAGCGGTGGGGCTGGAGAGCCTGCGCAACGTCACCGCCTTTGAAGACCCGCACATGCGTCGCCGCTCTGGCCGCCTGGTGCGCATGAACAGCGAGTTCATGGCCATCACCACGCGCTTCAACGCCTTGCACCGCCTGCTGGAGCGCCTGCGCGCGCGCGGCCCGCTGCAGATCGTCGGCGCCATCGAGCCCGGCCTGAACACCTTGGTGGAGCTGCTGCAGCCTTATGTGGGCCGGGCCCTGACCGACGCCGATGCGCTGCGCCTGACGCTGGAGCTGGCGGCCTACAAGGAAGGCCTGCAGGCGCAGGTGCGTGGCCTGCGCGCCGACTATATGGCAACTGAGCCTAGCGAATCCGACCTGCTCGACTTCCACACCGCGTTCGAGCTGCTCTACCGCTTCGTCGACGAGATGTACAGCTACGCCGAAACCCACGCCTCGCTGGCCGCGCACAAGCACGAACGCGAGCAGTGGGACGAGCCCTACGTGGCGCAGACCAGCTGGCTGGTGTCGCTGGCCGCCGGTGTGCGAGCCTCGGCAGTGCTGTTGCTGCTGGGCAGCTACTGGCTGACGAGCGACTGGCCGAGCGGCGCCATGATGACCCTGATCGCCACCGTCACCGTGGGCCTCTCGGCGGCCTCGCCGAACCCCAAGCGCATGTCGTTCCAGATGGCCTGCGGCACGGCGATCGGAGCCTTCATCGGCTTCTTCGAAACCTTCTTCGTGTTCCCCTGGATCGACGGCTTTGCGCTGCTGTGCATGGTCCTGGCGCCGGTGTTCGTGCTCGGTGCGTTCCTGTCGTCGCGACCAGCATACGCCGGTTACGGCATCGGCCTGCTGGTGTTCTTCGCCATCGGCTCGGTGCCGAACAACCTCACCGTCTACGACCCGTACAGCTTCATCAACGACTACATCGGCATGGTCATCGGCATGTTCGTCTGCGCTGCGGCCGGCGCGATCATCCTGCCACCGAACAGCCGCTGGCTGTGGAGCCGCCTGGAGCAGGAGCTGCGCGGGCAGGTACTGTTCGCCATCAGCGGCCGCCTGCGCGGCCTCGGTTCGGCCTTCGAAAGCCGCACCCGCGACCTGTTGCACCAGGCCTATGGCCTGGCTGCCGGCAAGCCGCAGGTACAGAGCCAGCTGATGGGCTGGATGTTCACCGTGCTGGAGATCGGCCACGCCATCATCGAACTGCGCAAGGAACAGGCCCGCGCGCCGATCCACCCGGCCTACGCCGAGTCGCAGCCGTGGCGCCAGGCCATTCGTGTCATGGGCCGTGCCCTGGCCCGCCTGTTCCTGCAGCCCAGTGCCAGCAACCACGAGCGCGCCCTGGTCGCGGTGGACCACGCCATTGCTCGCGTGCAGGCCACCGACGAACCGTTTGCCCGGCACTTCGACACTTCGGTGCTGCGCCGGGCGCAGAGCTACCTGCACTTCATCCGTTCATCCCTGCTGGACCCACAGTCGCCGCTGGCACCGGCGAAAGGATTACATCATGCCCCGTGAGATCGCCTTCCATGGCGTGTACATGCCCACCATGACCCTGATGTTCCTGTTCGCCCTGGGCCTGGCCTGGGGCCTTGACCGGTTCATCGCCAGCCATGATGGCTACCGTTTCTTCTGGCACCCGGCGCTGCTGCGCCTGAGCCTGTTCGTCTGCCTGTTCGGCGCCTTGGCGCTGTCGCTCTACTGGTGAGAATCCTTCGATGAAAAAGTTCTTCAGCCTGATCGCCACCCTGCTGGTGCTGACTGCTGCCGTGGTGATCGGTCGCCAGTTGTGGTTGCACTACATGACCACACCGTGGACCCGCGACGGCCGCGTGCGCGCCGACATCATCAACGTCGCCGCCGATGTGCCGGGCTATGTGGTGGACGTCCCGGTCAAGGACAACCAGCGGGTGAAGAAGGGCGACCTGCTGATCCAGATCGACCCCGAGCACTACCAGTTGGCGGTCGATCAGGCCAAGGCCCTGGTCGCTTCGCGCAAGGCCACCTGGGAAATGCGCAAGGTCAACGCCAAGCGCCGCGCCGACATGGACAACCTGGTGATCTCCAGGGAAAACCGTGACGACGCCAGCAACATCGCCAACTCCGCCCAGGCCGACTACCAGCAGGCCCAGGCTGAACTGGCGGCGGCCGAGCTGAACCTCAAGCGCACCCATATCGTCGCTACGGTGGACGGTTACGTGACCAACCTGAACATCCACAAGGGTGACTATGCGCGTACCGGTGAAGCGGTGATGGCGGTGGTCGACGAGAATTCGTTCTGGGTGTACGGCTTCTTCGAGGAGACCAAGTTGCCGCATGTGAAGGTCGGCGACCAGGCCGAGCTGCAGATGATGAGCGGCGAGCGTATCAAGGGGCATGTGGAGAGCATCGCCCGCGGCATCTACGACCGCGACAACCCGCAGAGCCGCGAACTGATCGCCGATGTGAACCCGACCTTCAACTGGGTGCGCCTGGCACAGCGGGTGCCGGTGCGCATTCACATCGATGAGGTTCCAGACGGGTTTCTGCTGGCGGCGGGGACGACCTGTACGGTGGTGGTGAAGCCGGGCGAGGAATAAAGCTGATCAAGTGGCATGTCGTGAGCACGCTAATCGTTAAAGGGGCACTCGGAGAGGTTTAGGAAACGGCCTACTTGAATCAGGGAAAAGTCGATGGGGGCAGCTATTGGCGTTGTATTTCCAGGGGAGCAGTCTGGGGCGCCATGAAAACCATCCGTCGCCTGTCCGAGGAAGTGTCCCCGATGCCCGATAAACCTTTGGCCCTGATCGATACGCCCCAGGGTTATAGCGCCTGGCTAGCTGATCTGAAACTCCGTATTCATAAAGCCCAGCAAAAGGCCAGCCTTGCCGTGAATCGAGAGCTGGTAGGGCTTTACTGGCGTCTTGGGCGAGATATCGTCGAACGCCAAGCTGCTCAAGGTTGGGGAGCCAAGGTCATAGAGCGGCTGGCTCATGACCTGAAAACCGCCTTCCCCGCGATGAAGGGCTTCTCTCGAGCCAATCTGATGTACATGCGAGCGTTTGCTGAAGCTTGGCCAGATGAGGCAATTGTCCAACAGGCTGTTGGACAATTGCCTTGGGGGCACAATCTGGTGTTGCTGACGAAGCTCAAGAAGTCGGACGAGAGGCTTGCATATGCGGTGCGGGCATCGAAGTGCGGGTGGTCGCGATCAACCTTGCAGATGCACATTGAGTCCAGATTGCTGGAGAGGGAAGGCAATGCCACCTCTAATTTTTCAGCGCGGTTACAATCCCCTGGCACTGACCTGGCTGGTCAATTTCTCAAGGATCCCTACCTGTTCGACTTCCTGAATGTTGCTCAGGAAGCCAGTGAGCGAGAGATCGAAGCAGCACTGGTAGAGCACATCACTCAGTTTCTGCTTGAGTTGGGAGCAGGTTTTGCCTTCGTTGGACGACAGGTACATGTGGAAGTTGGAGGTGATGACTTTTACATCGATCTGCTGTTTTATCACCTGAAGCTGCGCTGCTATGTGGTGATAGAGCTGAAGGCCGAAAAGTTCAAGCCGGAGCATCTTGGGCAACTTAGCTTTTACCTCACGGCAGTTGACTTACAGATGAAGCTGGAGCAAGACAACCCCACGATTGGCTTGCTGCTCTGCAAAGGCAAGAACAAGGTGGTCGCCGAGTACGCCTTGCGTGGCAAGGCTCAGCCGATTGGTGTCGCCGAATTTCAGTTGACCGATGCGTTGCCGGAAGAGCTACAGACAAGCTTGCCCAGTATCGAGCAGATCGAGCGGGAGCTGGCTAGTCGTCAACAGTGAATGCTGTTATCTGGGCCTGGCACGCGCAGGCCCGCACTCTTTCAGCAATTGATCCCAATCGTCTGGAGGGTGGCCGGTCAGCAGCATCTTCTGAAAGACCTTGTAAGCGTCGTCGCTGCTGTCGTAGGCCCGCTTGCACGATTCGTCATTGACCCAGGCCAGCACGATGATCCGACTGGCGGCGTGGTAGCGAAAGAACAACCGGTACTGCTGGAAGAACTTTGCTCTGAACCAGTGCTTGTGGTCGCCACCCAGTGTTGTGCCTTGCCGGTACTCCACTTTGGTCGGGTCCTGCGGAATCACATCAAATGCCAAGCGCCTGATGGCCGCCAGCCGCTTGAAAGCATTCTTCGTCGTGTAACCCGCCGGGTCTTTCTGCATCTGGGCCTGAACTTGCGCGCTGAGCGCTTCCAGTTTGGCCAGGAACAGCGGGTGGGCAAAGACAGTCCATCCATGAATTACAAGCGGCTTCCTGTTCGCATCACTCATTCATCTTCCGCCGACAGAGGTTGATCCAGGTCGACCTCTGCATCACCCACGAGTTTGTCGAGGCGAGCGATGAGGCCAGCATCGACAACCTGCAGCCGTTGAGGATTGGTTGCGATGTCGTGAGCCAGAAAATTCAGGAACTGGCCTAGCACGGGATCGTCCTCGGTTGCCTCTGCGCGGGTGAGTATTACCCCTCCGTCAGGGCGAATCGAGTAATGGATCTTGTCACGCTTTTTCAAACCTAAAGCACGACGCACGGTTTCAGGAACGGTGGTCTGGTAGCGATCGGTAAGCGTGGACTCGACTTCGAAAGTGGTAGCCATGGGCAGTGTCCATAGAGATACAACGATGCCCATCAAGGTAATGCGATTGCATTGCCTGGTCAATGCAGATGCATTACCTGACTGATCAACGGTTCAAGCAGCCCCCACCAACACCGGTACCTTGACCCGGTCAATCACCTTCGTGCTAATCGACGGGTCCAGCAACCGCCCCAGCCGCGACAAGTGGCGGTGGCCCATGATGATCAGTTCGCAGTCCAGTTCCTGTGCCTTGGCGACGATCGCCTCGACCGGCTGCCCGGCCACCATGCAGCCGTGGCTGCTGAAGCCGGCTTGTTGCAGCAGCTCCACCGCTTCGGCCACGGCGCGGTCGCCCAAGCGTTGCTCCTCGCAGGCGGCGGGGTATTCCTCCAGTTCCTCGGCGGTGTAGGGCGCGGGCTTGGCGTGCACGGCGAAGGTCGAGTCGATGGCCAGCAGCACATGCAGTTCGTGTTCGCCGGGGCGGCAGTAGCGGCGGGCGAGGGTGAGCAGGGCAGTGGAGGCGGGGGAGGCGTCGATGGCGATCAGGACGGGGCTGGGCATGCGGGATCCTTGGCTGAGGCTGGCTGATGTGCCAATGCTTCATTTATGGCCGAACATGGCCATTGAATAAATGCCCCACCACGCACGAGCGCATTGCGTCTGGTGCAATCCGCCAACCTGCTACCATCGCCTTTCCCCACAGCTGTAACGGAAAACGGCCATGCAACTCCCGGACATGAACCTGCTTGTCGCCCTCGATGCCTTGCTCGACGAAGGCAGCGTGGTCGGCGCCGCGCAGCGCATGAACCTGAGCCCGGCGGCGATGAGCCGTACCCTGGGGCGTATCCGTGAGGCCCTGGGCGACCCGATCCTGGTGCGCGCCGGCCGTGGCCTGGTGCCGACGCCGCGGGCGCTGGCCCTGCGCGAGCAGGTGGCGGCGCTGGTGGAGCAGGCCGGCGAGGTGTTCCGCAGCGCCGATGAAGTCGACTTGTCCAGGCTCGATCGCGCCTTCAACATTCGCACCAATGACCTGTTCATCGCCTTGTATGGCGCCCAGCTGCTGCGGCGCATGCATGAACAGGCGCCGCGCACGGTGCTGCGCTTCGTACCGGAAAGCCCCGGCGGCGATGACGACAGCGTGCTGCGCGATGGGCGCACCGACCTGATCATCAGCTCCACCGTCGACCTGGGCCCGGAGATCAAGGTGCAGAGCCTGTTCCAGACTTACTATGTAGGCCTTGCCCGACGCGATCATCCGATCTTCGACCAAGCGATCACGCCGACCAGCTTTGCCAGTTATCCACAGATCAGCGTGTCCCGCCGTGGTCGCGCCAACGGGCCGATCGATGTCGAACTGGCCAATTTCAAGGTGCAGCGACGGGTAGCGCTGATCACCCCGAGTTTTCACTCTGCGCTGTTCTCGCTGCCGGATTCCGACCTGATCCTGCCCATGCCAGCCAATATCCTCAACAGCGTGCACAAGCTCGGGCTGCCGTTACGCTCGTTCGAGATCCCGGTTCCCTTGGAGCGGGTGACGGTGCTGCAGGCGTGGCACCCGCGCTTTCACAACGACCCGGCGCATCGCTGGCTGCGGCAGACCTTGAAGGCCTGTTGCAGCGTCGACCCCTGAGCCGGATTGCGCCTGGCGCAACATAAACCTGCCGAGAAGTCAGTTTTCGTCAGCATTCGACCTTCTTAGACTGGCTCCAGTCGCAAATTTGTTGCTGGAGATGTCTGCCCATGAGTTCCCTGTCCGCCCCTTCTGCCGCGATTGCTGCCGCCCCCGCGCCGGCCGCGCCTGCGCAGACGGCGTTCGGCCTGCGGGTGGTGGTCGGGCTGTTCGGTGTATTGCTGGCGGTGCTCTGCGCCGGCCTCAACGAGTCGGTCACCAAGATCTCCCTCGCCGATATCCGCGGTGCCATGGGTATCGGTGCCGACGAAGGTGCCTGGCTGCTGGCCGTGTACAGCGCCGCCTCGGTGTCGGCCATGGCTTTCGCGCCCTGGCTGGCCACTACCTTCTCCCTGCGCCGCTTCACCATGAGCGCGGTCGGCCTGTTCGCCGTGCTAGGGCTGCTGCAACCGTTCGCCCCTAACCTGCACAGCCTGATGCTGCTGCGCGTGCTCCAGGGCTTCGCCTCGGGGGCCTTGCCGCCGATGCTGATGAGCGTGGCGCTGCGCTTCCTGCCACCCGGCATCAAGGTCTACGGCCTGGCCGGCTACGCCCTGACCGCCACCTTCGGGCCCAACCTCGGCACGCCGCTGGCGGGCTTGTGGACCGAGTACGTCGGCTGGCAGTGGGCGTTCTGGCAGATCATCCTGCCCTCGGCACTGGCCATGTTCTGCGTCGGCTGGGGCCTGCCGCAGGACCCATTGCGCCTGGAGCGCTTCAAGCAGTTCGACTGGCGCGGCGTGTTGCTCGGCTTGCCGGCTATCAGTTGCATCGTCCTCGGCCTGTCGCTGGGTGACCGCTGGGGCTGGTTCGATTCGCCGCTGATCTGCTGGTTGCTGGGCGGTGGCGTGCTGCTGCTGGTGCTGTTCATGTACAACGAGTGGTCCGAGCCGCTGCCGTTCTTCCAGCTGCGCATGCTGCAGCGGCGCAATCTCAGCTTCGCCCTGCTGACCCTGGCCGGGGTGCTGATCGTGTTGTCCGGCGTGGGCAGCATTCCGTCGGCGTACCTGGCGCAGATCCAGGGCTACCGCCCGGCGCAAACCAGCCCGCTGATGATGCTGGTGGCCATGCCGCAGCTGATCGCCCTGCCGCTGACCGCTGCGCTGTGCAACATCCGGGCGGTGGACTGCCGCTGGGTACTGGCTACCGGCCTGGCGATGCTGGCGGTGTCGTGCGTGGGCAGCAGCCTGCTGACCAGCGAGTGGATTCGCGGTGATTTCTACCCGTTCTACCTGCTGCAGGTGTTCGGCCAGCCGATGGCCGTGCTGCCGCTGCTGATGCTCTCCACCAACGGCATGACCCCGCCGGAAGGCCCGTTCGCCTCCAGCTGGTTCAACACCGTCAAAGGCCTGGCCGCAGTGATTGCCGGTGGCTTGCTGGATGCCTTGGGCACCCTGCGCCGGCACTTCCATTCCAACCACCTGGTGGACAGCCTGGGCAACGCCCCGCTGATCGACGACAACGCTGTGGGCCTTGCCAAGCGCATTCACGACCAGGCGCTGGTGCTGACCTCGGCCGACCTGTACCTGGTCATGGCCTGCATCGCCGTGGCACTGATCTGCCTGATTCCTTTCGTGCCTACCCGGGTCTATCCGCCGCGCGCGGTGGCCTGAACCCTGGATGAATTCGAGACACTGAACATGACCAACAACCGTAAAACCCTTCTCATCGGCTCGGTGCTCGCCGTGGCCGTGCTGGCCGGAATCGTCGGCCCCTGGCTGTTTGGCAGCGACCATCGACAGAGCACCAATGATGCCTACGTGATCGCCGATTACACCGTGGTCGCGCCCAAGGTCGCCGGCTTCATCAAGGAGGTGCTGGTCGAAGACAACCAGCAGGTCCAGGCCGGCCAGTTGCTGGCGACCATCGATGCCCGTGATTATCAGGCCGCGCTGGATGCTGCCCAGGCCCAGTTGTTGGTGGCCAAGGCGCAAAGCGCCGATGCCCGCGCCACCCTGGAGCGCCAGGCGGCAGTGATTGCCCAGGCCCAGGCGGCGGTGACGGCGGCCCAGGCCGAAGCGGCGTTCGCCGACCATGAGGTCAACCGCTACAGCCGCCTGGCCGAGCAGGGCGCCGGTACCGTGCAGAACGCCCAGCAGGCGCGCAGCCGGGTCGACCAGGCCCGTGCGCGGCTGGCCAATGCCCAGGCGGCGCTGCTGGCAACACGCAAGCAGGTGGACATCCTCACGGCCCAGGTGGCCAGCGCCGATGGCCAGTTGAAACGCGCCGAAGCCGGCCTGGAGAAGGCCCAGCTGGACCTGTCCTACACGCGCATCATCGCGCCGGTCGACGGCATGGTCGGCGAGCGCGCACTGCGCGTCGGCGCCTTCGTCAACCCGGGGGCACGCCTGCTGTCGGTGGTGCCGCTGCAGCATGCCTATGTGGTCGGCAACTTCCAGGAAACCCAGCTGACCCATGTGCAGCCAGGCCAGCCGGTCCGCATCAGCGTCGACACCTTCGCCGGTGAAACCCTCAAGGGCCATGTCGAGAGCATCGCCCCGGCAACCGGCGTGACTTTCGCTGCGGTGAAACCGGACAACGCTACCGGCAACTTCACCAAGGTGGTGCAGCGCATTCCGGTGAAGATTGTTTTCGATGACGGCCAACCGCTGCTCGAACGCCTGCGTGTGGGCATGTCGGTCGAGGCAACCATCGACACCCACGGCGACAAACTGGCCGGCAAAGAGGTGAGCGCCCGATGAAACCTGCCGTACGTTTCAGCCCGCTGCTGCTGGCCGTGCTGCTGGCCGGCTGCACCCTCGGGCCGGACTTTCAGCGCCCCGACAGCCAAGCACCACAGCAATGGGCAGCGCTGCAAGGCCAAGCCGCTGCCAGCCAGCCACAAGCCGAGCCGCTGGAACTGCGCTGGTGGGAAACCTTTCATGATGCCCGCCTGAGCGCACTGATCCAGCGCGTTGCCGACAACAACCTCGACCTGCAGATGGCCAGTGCCCGCCTGCTGCAAAGCCGCGCCCTGCGAAGCACGGTGGCGGCCGATGAAACGCCATCAGTCGATGCCAATGTCGGTTACAGCCGTGCCCGCAACAGTGCCGAAGGCCTGAGCGACCCGTCTGGCAATGCCGGCAAGTCAGCCTTCAACCTCTGGCAGGGCGACCTGGTGGCCGGTTGGGAGCTGGACCTCTGGGGCCGTGTGCGGCGCCAGGTGGAAGCGGCCGATGCCACCGTGGAAGTGGCCGAGAACGACCGCCGTGGCGTGCTGCTGGCGCTGCTCTCGGAAACGGCCGGCAACTACATTCAGCTGCGTGCCGTGCAGCACACCCTGGACGTGACCCGTGACAACCTCAAGGTCGCCGAGCACAGCCTTAAGCTTTCCCAGGATCGCCAGGCCGAAGGTGTCGCCACCCGGCTCGACGTGGCCCAGGCCAGTGCCCAGGTGGCGTCCATCGAGGCGCGTCTGGCAAGCCTTGAAGCTCGGCGCGACGACCTGATCAACGCCCTCAGCCTGCTTGCCGCCGAACCGCCGCGCAGCCTGCAGGCCGATTTGCTGCAGGGCGGTGAGCTGCCGGCGCCGCAGCAGAAGTTCGCCATCGGCCTGCCGTCCGAGCTGGCCGAACGGCGCCCGGACATCCGCCAGGCCGAAGCGCGCCTGCATGCCGCCACCGCGAGCATTGGTGTCGCCAAGGCCGATTTCTACCCCAGCATCCGTCTGTCTGGCAGCGTCGGTTTCCAGGCCATGCAACTGGCAGATTTTGGCGGCTGGGATTCGCGTCGCTTCGCCTTCGGCCCGCAGCTGTCGCTGCCGATCTTCGAGGGGGGCCGGCTCACGGGCACCCTGGAACTGCGCGAGGCGCAGCAGCAGGAAGCAGCGCTCAACTACCGCAAGGTGGTGCTCGGCGCCTGGCACGAAATCGACGATGTGCTACGCCTGTACAACGCCAGTCAGTTACGTCGTGATCACTTGGCCGAAGCGGTGCGGCAGAACCGCATCGCCTTGGAGACCGCACAGCGCCAGTATGTGGAAGGGGCGGTGGACTTTCTCAACGTGCTGACCGTGCAGGGGGCCTTGCTGGCCAGCGAAGAGCAGTGGATCGACAGTTCTGCAGCGGTGTCGCAGGCGCTGGTGGGGCTGTACAAGGCCCTGGGCGGTGGCTGGCAGGCGTTCGATGAGCAACCCCAGCATTCTCACAGCTAGAGAGGGAGCACAGATGCACATTACCTTGAACGGCAAGCGCGCCATCGTCAGCGGTTCCACCGCCGGCATCGGCCTGGCCATCGCCATCGGCCTGGCCGAGGCGGGCGCCGAAGTGGTACTCAACGGCCGTACCCAGGCCCGTGTCGATGAAGCACTCAAGGTGGTGCGTGAGCGGCTGCCGCAAGCGCGCATCATCGGCATCGCCGCTGACCTGGGCACCCAGGAGGGCGCGCAGAAGCTGTTCGACCAGGTGCCGCACACCGATATCCTGGTCAACAACCTCGGCATCTTCGAGCCCAAGCAGTTCTTCGAGATCATTGATGCCGACTGGCAGCGCTTCTTCGACGTCAACGTGCTCAGCGCCGTACGCCTGTCACGCCATTACGCCCCGGGCATGGCGGAACGCAAGTGGGGGCGGGTGATCTTCCTGTCCAGCGAGTCGGCGTTGCAGATCCCGACCGAGATGATTCATTACGGCATGACCAAGACGGCGTTGCTGGCGGTTTCCCGTGGCCTGGCCGAGACCCTGGCCGGTACCGGGGTGACCGTGAACGCGGTGCTGCCGGGGCCGACCCGCTCGGAGGGCGTGGGCGACTTCTTTGCCAAGCTGGCGCAGGAGCAGGGGGTTTCCAGCGATGAACTGGAGGCCAACTTCCTCGCCGAGCACCGGCCGACTTCGCTGATCAAGCGGCTGGCGACGGTGGAAGAGGTGGCCAACATGGTGGTGTACCTGGCATCGATGCAGGCCAGTGCAACTACCGGGGCTGCCTTGCGGGTAGATGGCGGGGTGCTGCGCTCCATTGCCTGATTCTCCGCTGCCTATGCTGGCCCTTTCGCGGGTAAACCCGCGAAGAGGCCGACACCGACATCAGAGTGGGCGCAGTAGCCCGAAGCGCTTGCGCAATGCCCAATCCAGCAACCGCCGCGGCAGCAAGCGGGCCATCAGCGGCAGCGCCGTGCTGCCATTGCCCAACCGCACCACCCCCGGCACCGGCGACTTGCCAACTGCCGTCAACACGCCCTGGGCAAACTCCGCCGCCGACATCGGCTTGTCCTGCGACGCCCGCGCCCGTGCCTGCACATGCTCGCGCAGCGGCCACCACGCCGAATCCGCCGCCAGCACCTGATTGGCCTGGCGCTGGGCATTGCTGGCGAACTGCGAGGCAATCGCCCCCGGCTGCACTTCCATCACCTGGATACCGAACGGCGCCAGCTCCAGGCGCAGGGCGTCGCTCAGGGCATGCACGGCGGCCTTGGACGCGCAGTAGGCCCCTGCGAAGGGCGTTACCAGCACCCCCGAGACACTGCCGATGTTCACCACCAAACCGCGTGCACGGCGTAGCAACGGGAACAGGGCGCGGGTGACCCCGACCACGGCGAAGACGTTGGTCTCGAACTGCTGGCGCAGGGCATCGACGCCGCCGTCGAGCAACGGGCCCATGGCGCCGTAACCGGCGTTGTTGATCAACATGTCGAGGCGCCCGTGTTGCGCTTCCAGCTCATCGGCCAGGCGCCTGAGCGCTTCGCCATCGTTCACGTCCAGTTGCCGTGCGGTGAAGCCGGCGGCGGACAGTTGCTCGACATCGTCGGGTTTGCGGGCCGTGGCCCAGACTTCGTGGCCGGCATCGCGGAAGGCGTCGGCCAGGGCGCGGCCGATGCCGCTGGAACAACCAGTGATCAGGACGGTGGGCATGGAGTAAGCCTTCGATTAATTGGCGAATGAGCCTTGCAGGTGTTCAGCGCGAAATTCCAGGGTCTGCGGCCGGTAACCGGAGCGCAGTGGCGGCAGTGGCAGGCAGTCCTTCCACTCGGCCCCTGGCTGCAGTTCACCTGGGCCACGGTAGCGCGGTGCGTTGTAGGTGTTTTCCGCCAGGTTCACGGTATCGCCCGGCGCATACGCCGCCACGCGCCAGCGCAGTTCGGTCAGTGGCACCTGGTTGCCGTTCTTCATGCGCACTTGCAGGGCGCGGTCGGCGGGGCAGTGTTCGGGGGCGTAGCTCAGGCGCAGGTCCAGGCGTGCCAGTTGCGAGGCTTCGCGGGTGTCCTGCCAGATGACGAACGATGCCACCAGGCCGAGGCCACAGATAGCCGCCAGGGTGATCGGCAGGGCCTTGGCCGGGTAGCGCAACAGCAGCACCAGCCAGGTGAGGATGAGAAAGGCACCGATGATCATGGGGCAGGCAGACCTTGGTTGCGCAGGTCTGACCATCGTAGCGCCAAATCGGGCTGGCCTCAAAAGGAAGGGGCCGCATGCGCGGCCCCTTGGGTGTTGCTTACTGCGCGATGGTCTTCACCGAAATGCCACGCTCGACCGGCGTGGACGTACGCCCATAGACATCCTCGAAGCGCTCGATGTCGTCCTCGCCGAGGTAGCTGCCGGACTGCACCTCGATGATCTCCAGGGGGATCTTGCCCGGGTTGCGCAGGCGGTGGACCGAGGCGATCGGGATGTAGGTCGACTGGTTCTCGGTGAGCAGGAACACGTTCTCGTCACAGGTCACCTCGGCGGTGCCGGACACCACGATCCAGTGCTCGGCGCGGTGGTGGTGCATCTGCAGCGACAGGCTGGCGCCCGGCTTGACGGTGATGTGCTTGACCTGGAAGCGGCCGCCCATGTCCACCGAATCGTACGAGCCCCACGGGCGATACACTTCCAGGTGGTTCTGGGTTTCGCTGCGGCCCTGCTCGTCGAGGGTCTTGACCATCTGCTTGACGCCCTGGACCTTGTCCTTGTGGGCGATCATCATCGCGTCCTTGGTCTCGACCACGACGATGTTCTCCAGGCCGATCACCGATACCAGCTTGCCGTTGCCGTGGATCATGCAGTTGCGGCTGTCCTGCACCACCACGTCGCCCTTGGTGACGTTGCCGTCGGCATCCTTGTCGTGCACTTCCCACAGCGACGACCAGCAGCCCACATCGCTCCAGCCGGCCGACATCGGCACCACGCAGGCACGCTGGGTCTTTTCCATCACCGCGTAGTCGATGGAGTTGTCCGGGCAGCAGGCGAAGGTGGCTTCGTCGATGCTCAGCACGTCGCCATCTTCGTCGCTGCGTTCCAGGGCCAGCAGGCAGGTGTCGTAGATATCGGAGTCGTGCTTTTTCAACTCCTCGAGGAAGCGGCTGGCACGGAACAGGAACATGCCGCTGTTCCAGAAGTAACCCCCGGCGGCGACGAACTCGGCGGCGCGCTTCTCGTCGGGCTTCTCGACGAACTGGGCGACCCGGGCCACGCCTTCAGGCAACAGCGCGTCCTGGCTGGAACGGATGTAGCCATAGCCGGTTTCCGGTTTGGTCGCCGGCACGCCGAACAGCACCATCTCGCCGCGCTCGGCCGCCACGGTGGCCAGGGCCAGGGCGCGTTGCAGGGCCTTCTGGTCGTCGATCACGTGGTCGGCGGGCAACACCAGCATCAAGTCGTCACGGCCTTCGTTGACCAGTTTCATGGCGGTCATTGCCACCGCTGGTGCGGTGTTGCGACCGAACGGCTCCATCAGGATGCCCTGGGTTTCCAGTTTCAGCGCCGCGAGCTGCTCCTGGACGATGAATTTGTGGTCCTTGTTGCAGACCACGATCGGGGTGTCCATGCCTTCGAAGCGCAGGCGCTCGATGGTCTGCTGGAACAGGGTGTGTTCACCGGTCAGCGCCAGGAACTGCTTGGGGAACTGCTTGCGCGACAGAGGCCACAGACGGGAACCGCTACCACCAGAAAGAATTACCGGGATCATCATGTTTCTCCAATAGTCGTTATGAGGCAGGGGGATCAGTTGCTAGCCACGGGGCGAGTTACCCACACCGGCGACAAGTTGCTGCCGGAACCCGTTACGTACAGCACGGCCGCTTCGCCACGCTCCAGGGCGACCGGTTTCAGGTCGCTGACTTTCTTGTTGCCTTCGAACAAGGCCAGGTTGACCTTGACCGGATTGATCTCACGTTCGCCACGGCCCTTGGTGGCCACCGCCGGCACCACTTCGGTCTTGCCGTCGGCGGTCTTCAGGGTTACCGCCTGGTCGCTCAGGTTCTGCACGCGCACCAGGGCTTTCTGCTTGTTCTTGAACGGTGGTTCTTCGATCAGCTGCGGGCTGCCGCTGCTGCTGTTGACCAGGGTGTAGTACTTGTCCGCGGCCAGCTTCACCGGCACGCTCTTGCCGCCGACCTGGGCGGTGTAGTCACCACCCGGCAGGAAGCTGAAGTCGCTGCTGGCCTGGGCGCCGACCTGTTTGATCTGGGTGTTGCCGACGCTGGCCGCAGCCGGGGCGCTGGCGGCGTTGTACAGGCGCACGAAGGTCGAGCCTTTCGGCGCGCTCGGGCCGTACAGGGCGGCGTCGGCACCGGCGAAGGCCTGCATGGAAGCAAGGGAAAGGCCGGCCGCGAGGGTGAGGGCTTTGGCAATGGAAGTCTTGGTAGTCATGTGCATTTCCTCTCTATCGATCAGTGATTCGTCCGGGTGGACGACAAGGCCAGGTTTTCTTCGGATTTACGGGAGTTCTTCAGTTGCGCGATCCACTGCGGATCGAAGCTGCTGAGGTCGTTGGTCATTGGCAGATAACGTTCGGGGAATTCCCACACCACCACTTGTGGCGCGGCGTTCTTGAAGGCATCGCTCTGCAGGTACTTGAGCATCGGCAGCAGCGGGCCGTGGCCGTCTTCGGCGTAATTGGCGACGTCGCTGTGCAGCGCCTGCTGCAGCGCGCCGAGGAAGTTCCAGTGCGGGTTGGCGCTGTAGCTGGTGCCCACCAGGGCGACCGGGATCTGGCTGTCGGCGAACAAGGCGTCGCCGCCTGCGCCTTCGGCCTCGGCTGGACGCGTGGTGCGTTGCTGCAGGTTGTCCGGGGCCGGCAGCAGGTTGCTGAACAGCGGGTCCAGGGGCAGGAAGTTGGTCAGGTCGCCCTTGTACGGGGCGGTGTTGCCGGCTTCGGTGATGAAGGTCTGCGGGTCGCCGTTGAGCAGGCTCTGGCGGCTGACCGCCTCGGCCAGCGCCTGCGCTGCCACTTCGGCGCCCATCGGCGTCCAATGGGTGTCGGTGCGCAGGAACACCTGGCCACGGGCCTTGGCCTGTTCCAGTGCAGCCATCAGGTCAGGGGCGAACACGTTGGCCTGGCGCGCCTGGGCATGGAACCGGTTGTACAGGTCGTCATGCAGGCTGGCGGGTTGCTCCTTGCCAATGTATTCGGAATACACCCGTGCCTTGGCCGGGATGATCGCCAGCACCAGCTGGCTGCCATGCTTCTGCAGGGTGTCACGCACACCGCGGATCAGTGCCAGGTTGTCTTGCATCAGTTGCTCGGCACCGGCGGTGGGCTTGAACTCTTCGTCGCTGAACAGCCACTGGTCGCGGCCCAGCACCACGCCCGGGCGGCCTTCGTTGAACAGCTTGAAGTCCAGCGCGGCCCAGAGGTTGGTGCCCAGGCGCTTGATCGGGAACTGGTCGTCGTAATGGGTCTCGGCGGCCTTGGCCAGCTTGCCGTTGAGCAGGGTCATCTGCTCGGTGCGGTGGAAGCTCTCGAAGCCACCGGTGGACCAGGCGCCCATGCCCACCAGCAGGCCGAGGAACGACAGGGAATAGGTGACGCGTAATGTCCGGGTCATGTCATCCACCTCAGAACTGGAAGTACAGGAACGGCGAGTAGCTTTGCGCCGAAAGCTTGAGGATCGAGGCCACGAACAGCAGCAGGATCAGGGCGCGGGTCATCACCCGGGTCCAGTCCAGGCCGATCGAGCCGTCGGCATTCACCTGCACCGGGGTGGCCTTGGCGGCTGGCTTGGCGTTGCGGTAGAAGTCGCGCAGGCCGAAGAACGCCAGGGTGAGGTAGGCAATCACCAGGGTCGCTACCTGCAGGCCGGTGAGCTGGGCGCGGTTGAGTTCCGACAGCTGCCACTCGCCGAAGCTGAACATGGCGCCGTACATGCGGGCGGCGACGTGCAGGTTCTCGGCGCGGAAGATCACCCAGCCGACCACCACCAGCAGGAAGGTGAAGGCCCACTTGACCGGGTTGAAGCGCTGCGGGTTGGTGTCGATGCCCAGCGCCCGCTCGATCGCCAGCCACATGCCGTGCCAGGCGCCCCAGATGATGTAGGTGAAGTTGGCACCGTGCCACAGGCCGCCCAGCAGCATGGTCAGGAACAGGTTGCGGTAGGTGTTGAAGGTGCCTTTGCGGTTACCGCCCAGGGTGATGTACAGGTAGTCGCGCAGCCAGGTCGACAGGCTGATGTGCCAGCGCCGCCAGAACTCGGTGATCGACTGGCTGATGTACGGCTGCTTGAAGTTTTCCATGAAACGGAAGCCCATCATCAGCCCCAGGCCGATGGCCATGTCGCTGTAGCCGCTGAAGTCGAAGTACAGCTGCGCGGTGTAGGCCAGGGCGCCGAGCCAGGCGTCGCCGGTGGTCGGGTTCTGCAGGGCAAAGCAATGGTCGGCCACCACCGCCAGGGTGTCGGCGATGAACACTTTCTTGATGAAGCCCTGCATGAAGCGGGTGCAGCCTTCAGAAAACTTGTCCAGGGTGTGGGTGCGGTTGTTGAACTGGTCGACCAGGTCCTTGAAGCGCAGCACCGGGCCTGCGATCAGGTGCGGGAAGATCGCCACGAACGCCGCGAAGTCGATCAGGTTGCGGGTGGCCGGGGTGTCGCCGCGGTACACGTCGATGATGTAGCTGATCGACTCGAAGATGTAGAACGAGATACCGATCGGCAGCAGCACGTGGGTGAGGATGAACGGTTCCAGGCCGAACGAGCTGATGATCGCGTTGAGGCTGTCGACGCCGAAGTTGGCGTACTTGAAGTAGCCGAGGATCGCCAGGTCCACGCCGACGCCGAGCAGCAGCCAGCGCTGGGCCGGCTTGGTGCGCACGCCGGCGGCGCCGACTTTCAGGCCGATCCAGTAGTTCCACAGGGTTACGCCGGCGAACAGGGCGAGGAAGTCGACCCGCCACCAGGCATAGAAGATGTAACTGGCGACCAGCAGCAGCAGGTTGCGATAGCGTTGCCCGCTCAAGTAGTACAGGCCGAGGAAGATCGGCAAGAACAGGAACAGGAACACGTTGGACGAGAAGACCATCCCGGTTCTCCTTGTTGTTCACAGCATCCGGGGCACAGCGCCCCCCAAACCCCCCACGCAAAAGGTGGGGGGACCTAGCCCCCGTGGGGGCGCGTTATTGCTTCGATTCCGCGCTCGGGTCGTAGACCCGGGTCATGTCACCGCCGAGCCTGAAACTGTTGAACGGCTGCATGTGCTGCTTGCGCTGCAGGGTGTCGCCGACGCAGTGGTACAGCGCGCACCAGGGCTCGAGCCAGGAGTACTTGCTGTCTACCTTGAGGTCGGTCAGGTCCTGCTTCTCGCCGGCCCGCTCCTTGAAGTGGCTTGGGTCGCGGGCCCCGGCCAGTACGCCTTCGCCCAGGCGTTGCAGGGCGAAGTTGTTCTCGGCGCGCAGGTCCACGCCGTTGGCCTGAGCGAAGCTGGCGATCATCGCCAGCGGCGGCAGGGCGTAGTTGTGATAGGCGAGGGCGCGCTGCTTGCGCTTGACCTCGTTGGGCAGGAAGCCCTGGTCATCGACCTGGTTGGCGCCGATCTTGTATTCCTTCACGGCCCAGTCGAACAGGTCGCGGCGGTCGGTGGCCACGGCGGTGGCCATCACCGACCAGGCAGCCCAGTAGCTGTGGTTGTTGATCTTCTCCAGCGGCAGGTCGCTCCAGTCGCGCACGGTCTGTTCGGCGAGGCGGGCGAACCACTTCTCGATCAGCTCGGCCTCGGCCTGGTGAGCGGCCAGCGGCTGCGAGTCGGAGAACTTCAGGCGCAGCCACGACCCGCTCATGCTGCCCAGCGCCCATTTGCGCATGGACTTGCCGGTGTGGTTGTAGTCGGTGGACAGCAGCGCATCGGCGCGTGCCCAGGTACCGAGCCAGGCCAGGGTGCAGTCCAGTTGCGCCGGGCGGCCGTCACGCATGTACTGGCCAACCATCTTGCTCACGCCCTTTTCGAGCGTGGTGATGTCCTCGGTGGACTTGCGGAAGGCTTTTTCCGAGGCGACGTTGAGCGTTGCCCGGGCCTTGTCCGAGCCTTCGTACTTGCTGCGGAACTGCAGCGCTCCGGTGTACGGCTTGGGGGCCGGATCGCAGCGGAAGTTGCCGTCACCGGTCTTGAGCTTCTCGATGCCCTCGTAGTAACCCTGCGGTGGCACCAGCGCGGCCTGTGCGGCGCCGCCGAACAGTGCAAGGGTGAGCAGGGCGGGGCTGAAGACTCGCTTGAGCATGGTCATGATCGCCTCACTGGCCGGCCTGCGCGGTCTGCGCGGGCACGGCGAAGTTGTTGCGTTTGCAGAGCTTGGCTTCGACTTTCTGGGTGCCGCTTTCCGGCCCCTGGACTTCGAAGGCCAGCAGGTTCTGGCTGGCCCAGTCCTCGTCTTCGCGCATCTGGAAAACGAAGCGGCCATCGGTGTCGGAGGTTTCCGGCTTCTCCAGCTTGATGTCCTCGTGGCGGCCGTTGAGGTACCACAGGGTCGCTTGCAGCACCTTCACCGAAGGATCTTCGAACTTGATGTCCATCTGCAGGTTGCGGTTGACCAGGTCCTTGATCACGCCGCCCTTGCCGTTGACCATCAGCTCGTTCTTGCCGGGTTTGAGTGTGGTGCTGGCGCTCATCAGCGCCGGGCGCGCATCGCAGCCGTCGTCGAGCAGGCCGAGAATCTGCCGCCAGATGGTTTCCTGGTCCAGGCGGTACAGCGGCGAGAATTCCCAGATGAGGATCTTCGGTGGGTTCTTCTGGAACTCCTCGCTGCCCAGGTACTGGATCATCGAACCTTCCAGGCCACCACCGGGGAAGGCAACGTTGAGCACGTCGGCGCCGATGTACTGTTCAAGGAAGCCGCTGAAGTTGTAGTTCTTGCCACTGTGGCTGGTGCCGACCAGGGTGATCTGGGCGTTGCCGCTGTCACCGAACAGGTCGTCGCCGCCGCCGTCCGAGCCTTTCGGCTCGGTGGCGAACTGGTCCATGTACTGCACTGCGTAGCTGGTACCGCAGAGCTGGCCGGCCACATTGTGCAGGGTGCCGGTCTTGCCCATGCGCCCGGACTTGTGGGTTTCGAATTCCTTGCGCGGGATGCCTTCGAAGGCCGGCATCTTGTGCACCGTGTCGGCCACGATTTTTGCCGCGCGCTCGGCGCCGTATGGCGTCCAGTGCTGGTCACCGCGGAAGTAGAAATCCTTGCCCTGGTCGGCAGCGGCCAGCTGCTCGTTGGTCAGCGGCGACAGGTCGGGCACGTTGTAGCCCATGCTGGCGAAGCGCTTGAGCATGGCCTGGTAGTTGCCCAGCGCCTTCTGGTAGTCGAAGGCAGCTTTCTCTTCAGGCTTGAGCATGTTGCGGTTCACCAGGCCGCGGGTCGGCTGGTAGACCACGACCAGTTCCACACCGCGCTTCTTGAATGCATCGTGCACCTGCTGCAGGCGCTTGTAGCCGGCCGGCGTGGTGTTGAACTCGGTACGCAGGTCTTCGCGGGTACGGAACAGCCAGTCGCCCTGGGCCTGCACCAGCGTGGTGAAGTTCTGCTGGTAACGGGTGGTGTAGCGGCTGGCGTCATGCGCCTCGGGGCACAGCTGGCAGCAAGGCTCGGCGGTGAAGGTCGGGGCCTTCACTTCGTCGGCGCGCACGCCCTGGCTGATGGCCAGGAGGGCGGCGGACAGGCCCAGCAGTTTCATCAGGTGTGGAGTCATGGTCTGGGCTTCCTTAATCGATCATTTCGGTCTGGCGTTCGACCGGGTCGATCAGCACGGCCTTCTGCTGGCGCACCAGCAGGTCGAGGATTTCGTCCTGGCGCTCGCCGAGGATGCCGTTGAGGCTGATGCCGCTGGATTTGCGCGGGGCGAGCATGGACACCTTGTACAGCTCGACCGACAACGGCGAGTCGATCGACAGCGGGCCGGAACCGTTGGCCGCCAGCTCGCCGCCGACCACGATCAGCGACACCTTGGTGTCGAACGGGTCGAGGGCGATGTCGCGGTCGGTGTCGGACAGGTCCTTGATGTGCCCGTACACGCCGACCAGGCCGTTGGCCATGGCGATGTTTTCGTACAGGCGGATGTTCACGCTGTTGCGCACGCGGATGCCGTGGCGACGGTTGTTGATCAGCTTGTTGCCCCAGATCAGGTTGTCGCCGCTCTCGTACAGGGTGATGCCGTCGGTGTGGTTGCGGTAGATCTCGTTGTAGGCGATCAGGTTGTTGACGCTGTTACGGTCGATCACCACGCCCGAGAGCTTGTTGTCGTAGCTCTTGTTGTTGATGATCCAGCTGTCGTTGACCTCACGCGAGACGATGATGCCGTGCTTCTTCTTGGTGCCGTATACGGTGTTGCCGGCGATGATCAGGCGGTGCGAACGGTCGTGCGGGTCGATGCCGTAGACGATGTTGTCGTGGTAGGTGTTGTCCTTGACCACGAAGTCGGAGGTCTCGTAGCAGTAGAAGCCGTACCACATGTCACTGAACGTCGAGCCGATGATCCAGCCGGTCGGTTCCGCGCGGCCCATGCGCTTGGACATGTTCGGCGTGTACTGCGAGATGCTGACGCCGTACGACTTGGACTTGGCATAACCGAAGCTGGCCATCGTGGTGTTGACGATGTAAGTCTCGGTACCGCCCCACGACAGCAGGAACGGGCGAAACTCCTTGGGCGAGCGGAAGGTCGCCGGGCCGTTGTCCTTCTCGCGCCAGCCGGTCACCTGGGTGTCGGTGACGAACAGCTTGCCGTCGTTGACCAGGAACGCGCCGCCTTCCTGCGACAGGCGCAGCTGCTTGACCTTGCCGTCGATCTCGAGAATACCCTTCTGCCCGACCACGATCGGCAGGCGCGCCAGGTACACGCCTGGCTCGACTTCGCTGAGGTACTGCTTGGGTACCTTCTTGCTCAGCTCGACCAGGTCGACATGGCCGTCATCGATGAAGATCGCCTGGGGAATGCCATGCTGGCGCTGCACCCACTCGGCGGCCTTGTTGTCGCCGCCGACGAATTCCTTGAGGGTGTCCTCCTGGAACATGCGGCGCACGCTGACCTTGCCCTTGTGGCGGCGGTCGATCTTCTTCTGCACCGCTTCGGCGGTGTAGCCGGTCAGGTCGGGCAGCTTCGGCGGGTCCATCTGCAGCGGCTCGATCGGTGCGCTGGCCACGGTATAGGTCTTGGCCTGCTGCAGCTCCTTGGCGATCACCTTGGGCTCTGCGGCGACAGCCAGGCCGCTAGCCAGCAGCAAAGCGCTGGCCAGGAGGCTGTGACGGATGTGCGGGTGAAGGTTCATCAGGGGTCTCCCGGCCTCAGAAGCGCCAGATCACGTCGACGAAGGCGCGGTGCATGTACGAGTCGGCTTCCTTGCCATAGGCATCGCCCGGCTTGAACACACCGGCACGCAGGCGCACCAGGGCGGAAGGCTCGTCGATCGCCTGGCTCATCGAGGCCGGCAGCAGGCCTTGCTTGAAGTACTTGGTGACGACCACGTCCATTTCCTGGCCGAGGTCTTTCTCGCCATCGACCAGTTGGCGGTTCACGCCGTTGTCGTCGACCACCGCGTTGATGCCGCTGGAACCGATGTTCTGGTTGCCATCGACGCGCCAGAACTTGTGGTAGATGAGGCTGGCGTCGTAGTCGTCGCGCAGCTGCCAGGAGGCGAACAGGGTGGCCGCCTGCAGGTTGCCCAGCTCGCCGCGGAAGGCTTCGCCGAAGCGGTGCACGCGCGAGCGGGTGCCGGTGAAGTTGGAGCGGTTGCTCTCAAGGCCGGTCTGCTCGAAGTTGTTCGAACCGTCGTCGCCGCCGCCGCCGCTGCCGCGGGCATAGGCTGCACCGACCTGCCATTGCGGGTCCAGGCGCAGGCGGATGCCGAGGTCGGTGGCCCAGGCGTTGACGTTACCGCTCTGCTTGCCGGTGGCCACGGTCTGGTCGCCGACGGTCTGGCTGCTGAGGGTGTCGCGGTCACCGGTCAGCCAGGTGACGCTGCCCCAGTAGTTGACGGTGTGGTCGTTGCGCCAGTTGTAGGCGTCGCTGTTGGCTTCCAGGCCCAGCCAGGTGAGGTCACCGGTGCGGGTCTTGTCCAGCGCGTCAACGGTCTCGCCCGGGTTCTTCAGGCTGCCGCTGTCATGGGTGTGGTGGGCGCGCACACCGACCCAGTGGCCAGGGGTCCACTGCGTGGCGACGTTGCCGTAGATGTGGGTGCGGTCCTTGTCTTCCGGGGCCAGCTCGGTAAGGTCGGTGCGGTATTCGCTGAAGCGCTGGGCCACGCCCAGGTCGGCCTTGAGCAAGGTGGTGTCGAAGGTCCAGTTCAGCGCTTCGATGTTGGTGTCGCGCCACATGCCGTCGTCGCTGCGCAGGCGCTGGCGGCCCAGGCGCAGCTGCTCGCCGGGGTAGGCGGTGAGGCCGCTGTAGCCGACCCAGAATTCGCGCATGGCCAGGTAGCTCTTGTCCTGCTTGCGGCCGTCGGCGGCGGTGTCGGTGCTGGTGCCGTCATCGTTCTGGCGCAGGGTGTCGGTTTCGATGGTGTCGGTGGCGGTGACCGCCTGGCCCATGGCGTAGGCGCTCCAGTTGCCGCGCTCGCCGTACACCCAGGGGCGCAGGTCGAGGCCCAGGCCGTTGACGTCGCCACCAGGGCGGGTGCCGAGGTCACGGTCGTCTTCCGACTGGCCGGTGATTTTCACATCCAGGCCGAAGTTCTTTTCAGCGGTCATTTCCGCCAGGGTCGGGCAGGACCACAGCAGGGCGAAGCTCAGGCCGATGCCGGCTTTCACGAATGGATTGAGCGTCATAGCGAGTCCTCACCTTCTACTTCTTTTTCGTCGTCTTGCAGGGCTTCGAGGGCCAGGGTGCTGTTGGCGCCCTGAGCCATGCTGCCGCGGGCCTGTTTTTCCTGCGCCAGCAGGCTCTGCGCCTGGCTGCGCTGGTCAGGCGTGAGTTGCTGGTCGAGCTGTTGCAGCAGTTCGCTGGACTGTGGCGTCGGGTTGGCCTGGGCCAGCTGGGCGAACACCCAGGCGTTACCCGGTTGCGGGCGGATGCCATGGCCTTCGCTGAACAGCTGGGCGAGGGCGTAGTCGGCGCTGTTCTGGCCGCCACGGGCGGCAGTCAGCAGGTGGTCGACAGCCTTCTGCGGCTCGACCTTGCCCAGGTAGCCACGGCGGTACAGCTGGCCGAGGTAGTAGTGGGCGCTGACTTCGCCAGCGTCGGCGGCGGCCTGCAGGTGTTGCTCGGCCTTCTGTGCATCGGCGGGCAAGGTCTTGCCTTCGTAGTACAGGCGGCCCAGCAGCAGTTCGGCGCGTGGTTGTTCGGCCTCGCGGCCCTTGTCGATGTAGGCCATCAGCTGGTCGGTGTCGCCCAGTTCGGGGAAGTCGTACAGCAGCTGCGCCAGGCTGACCCAGGACGCCGGGTTGGCCGGGGCAACCTGTTCGAGCAGGTCCTTGGCGGTTTTCTCGTCGGTCTGGCCGAGGCTGCGGTCAGCCAGCACGCGGGCGACGCTGTCGACCCGGGTGGCCGGCACCGCGCCACGGGCATAGGCGGATTTGAGCTGGCCGAGCAGGGCAGCCTGTTGGTCGGCCTGGCCGCGCTTCTGGTACACGGTGGCCAGCTCGACGTAGCAGATGTCGGTGCTGTTCAGCGCGGCCTTGCAGATCTTCTCGACGTCACCCAGGTGCTGGTCGTAGGTGCCCTGGGTGCGATACAGCAGCACCTGGGCCAGGCCCGCTTCCGGGTTGCCGGCGGCGCGCCACTGGTCGATCTGTTGCTGGGCGTTGACCTTGGGGAAGCTCTGCGGGTAGGTCAGGTAGAGCATCGCCAGCGGGATCAGCGTATTGCTTTCACCTTGCCTGGCGGCCTGCTTGAGCAGGGTTTCGGCCTCTTCACGCTCGGCCTGGGTGCTGTCGGGCTTGGCCACCAGCAGGCGGCCGAGACGCGCCTGGGCACGCGGCGAGGTGGAAGCGGCAGCGCGGTAGGTGGCTTCGGCTTCACGGATTTTTGCCGGGTCACGGGTGGCCACCTTGATGTCCGCCAGGCCCACTTGGGCGTCGCTGTAACCCAGGTCGGCCAGTGCCTTGTAGTTGCGCTCGGCCAGCGCGGTGTCACCGCGCTTGAGGGCTTCGTTGGCCAGGCGCTGGTCGGGCAGGCCCGCACAGCCGGCCAGGGCGACCGCTGCAGCCAGGGCACAGAGGCCCAGGCTTGCGCTTTTCTTATGGGGAATCATCACGAGATCCTCTTACAGACCGCGGGCCACGGCTTTATCGATCAGCCAGTTCAGCGAAGGGCCACGGTCGCTGTTGACCGAGGCCGGGCGGCCGGCGAGCTCGGCCGGCATGGCGCTGTCGGGCTTGATCTGCACGCGGATGTCGGAGGCCAGGTCCTCGCTGTTGAGGCTGGCGCTGCTGACGATCTGGCCGGTGCGCACGTCGTCTTCGCCGGCTACCTGGAAGTTGACCCGGGTGCCTGGCTTGACCTCGTCGAACTGGCGATAGCTGAAGCGTGCCTCGACCATCGGGGTAGTGGTGCGCGGCACCAGCTGGAAGATCGGCTGGCCCTTGGCGGCGTACTGGCCGTCGTCCACCAGCTGGCGCGCGACCACGCAGTCGCAAGGGCTGGTGAGGGTGCCGGAGAGTTGCTTGCCGAACAGCTCCTCGATCTTCGCCGGCTCCAGCTGCGAGTCGTCCAGGTTGCCCTTGAGCATGTCCAGCATGCTGGTGGTGAAGCTGGCCAGCGGCGCACCCTTGACGATCTGCCCACCGGTTTCGGCCAGGCTGTTGACGGTACCGTCGCGTGGCATGGTGACGGTGGTGGTCGGCACGGCGACCACACCGGCTTCGGCATGGCTGACGAAGTACATGCCGTACAACGACTTGGCGACGAAGCCGAAGGCGGCCACACCGACCACGAAGACGCCGAGGGTCACGGTCACGGCCTTGAGACGGCCGAAGGCGGACAGGCCGGAGCCACCGTCCTTCTGTTTGCGCGCCTTGGTGAAGTTGTCGCGCTGCAGGGTGCTGAGCACGTCGCCGACAGTGATCAGCTCACCCGACAGGTGAGTGGTGATGATGTGGCGCAGGGTGGCGATGTCGCGCGGTTCGAGGTTCTGGAACTGCGCGCCGGTACGGCCGCTGCCGCTGTCGTAGGCACGCACCTGGAATTCGATGTCCATCGACAGGCCGAGGTTGTCGACCGTGAACTGCAGGCGACCGCGCAGCACTTCACCGACCGACAGTGGCTGTTTGGTGTGGAAGCTCAGGCCACCGGCGGAGAGGTCATCGACCTTCACATCGTGGGCCTGGCGCTCTTTGTCGAGGAAGCGCAGCTTGGCCGGGATGCGCACCCGGGCGTGTTGGCGCTGGGCTTCGGACTCATGCACGACGTTGACGTTCACGGCGGTATTCATCTGGGTTTGTTCCTGTTAGTTCCGATCCGGGTTGGGCTCACACGACCATGAACAGCACAGCGACGAAGATGCTGGCAGCCGAGAAGGTCATGGTCCGCGAGGACCAGGTGTTGAACCATTGTTGAAAACTGGCGAGGTCACGCTTGAGGGCAGTCGGTTGGCGGGTCCAGGACTGCTTGTCGAGGCGGAAGAACACGTAGATCTTCATCAGCGCGCCGACGATCTGGTTGTAATAGAGAATCAGCGGGTAGGCCGGGCCGACGTTGTGGCCGGAGCACAGCAGCATGACGGTGAGGATCAGGCGGGTGATGCCGATCCACAGCAGGTACACCAGCAGGTACGCCATGCCGAACTTGAGGCTGGCGATCACCGCCACGGTCAGGCCGAGCAGGCTGGTCCACATCGACACGCGCTGGTCGAACAGCACGATGCTGGTGAACAGGCCCAGGCGGCGCAGGCCGAGGCCCAGCGCGCGGGAGTTCTGCCGCAGGTTGTTGCCATACCAGCGGTACATCAGCTTGCGGCTGGCCTTGAGGAAGCTCTTCTCCGGCGGGTGTTCGACCGTGTTGATCGCCGCATCCGGCACGTAGAAGGTGTCGTAGCCCAGGCGCATCAGGCTGAACCAGCTGGACTTGTCGTCACCGGTGAGGAACTTGAAGCGGCCCAGGCGCCAGTGCATCAGCGAGTCGCTTTCGACGTCGGCGATGAACTCGGGGTTGGTCACTACGCTGGCGCGGAACATCGACATGCGCCCGGTCATGGTCAGCACGCGCTTGGACAGGGCCATCGAGCACATGTTGATGTGACGCTGGGCGAAGCGCAGCTTGTGCCATTCGCTCATGATGTAGCCGCCGCGCACTTCGCAGAACTCGTTGGTGGTCAGGCCGCCGACGTTGGGGAACAGCTTGAACCACGGCACGGTCTTGCGCACCACGCCTTCGCCGAGCACGGTGTCGCCGTCGATCACCGCGACCACGGCGTTTTCGTCTGGCAGCATCCGCGAGATGGCGCGGAAGCCATAGGCCAGGCCGTCGCGCTTGCCAGTACCGGCGATGCGCACGATGTCCAGTTTGACGTGTGCGGGCGGGTTGTAGCGGGCCCACAGGCTCTTCACCAGCAGTTCATCGGACATCTCCACCAGCGAGCAGACCACGGTGGTGGGGTAGCCGCATTCGATCGCCTCGCGGATCACCGAGCTGTACACCTGGGCGGTAGTCAGCGCTTCGATACGGAAGCTGGTGACCATCAGGTACACGTGCGACGGCGCGGCGGTTTCGCCCATCTTCTGCACCTTGCGGCGCAGGTACGGGTAGACGCCGTAGAGGAAGATCATGCCGCGGATGAAATGGGTGGCGCCCATGGAATAGCGCCAGATGCCGACTGCGCCGACCAGGAAGATGAAGTGCTTCGACTGCGAGTCGAAGATATCGGCTGGCAGCGCCAGGGCGATCAACATGAGCAGGCTCATGTAGAGCAGCCACCCGGCGCACTGCAACAGCACTGTCTGGAGCCTTTGCATGTTCAGCATCCGTCGAGAATTCGGGAAAGGGTGGGCAGCGATGGTGGGGAGGCCACCGCTGCCCGGTCGGGCATTACCAGCAAATGCCTTCGGTGCGGCTGGTGGTGCAGGTCGGCTTGCCCATGAAGCCGACCAGGTCGATCACCTGCTTGCCTTCCGGCGCTTGCTCGGCAAGGGCGCGGAACTGCTCGTCGCGGTTGCCCAGGACGATGATGTCGGCGTTGGCGATGACTTTCTGGAAGTCGGCGTTGAGCAGCGACGAGACGTGCGGGATCTTCGACTCGATGTACTCTTTGTTTGCCCCGTGGACGCGGGCGTACTCGACGTTCTCGTCGTAGATATCCAGTTGGTAGCCCTTGCCGATCAAGCGTTCGGCCAGTTCCACCAGCGGGCTCTCGCGCAGGTCGTCGGTGCCGGCCTTGAAGCTCAGGCCAAGCAGGGCGACCTTGCGCTTGTCGTGGGCTTCGATCAGCTCGAAGGCGTTCTGCACCTGCGATTCGTTGCTGCGCATCAGCGAGTCGAGCAGCGGTGCGCGTACGTCGAGGGACGCCGCGCGGTAGGTGAGGGCGCGCACGTCTTTGGGCAGGCATGAGCCACCGAAGGCGAAGCCTGGGCGCATGTAGTACTGCGACAGGTTCAGCACTTTGTCCTGGCAGACCACGTCCATCACGTCACGGCCATCGACGCCGACGGCCTTGGCGATGTTGCCGATCTCGTTGGCGAAGGTGACCTTGGTGGCGTGCCACACGTTGCAGGTGTACTTGATCATCTCGGCCACTTCGATCGGCTTGCGGATGACCGGCGCATCGAGCTCTTCGTACAGGGCTTGCAGCACGTCGCCGCTGGCCTTGTCCAGTTCACCGATGACGGTCATCGGCGGCTGGTCGTAGTCCTTGATCGCGGTGCTTTCACGCAGGAACTCCGGGTTCACGGCAACGCCGAAGTCGACGCCGGCCTTTTTGCCCGAGCAGTCTTCGAGAATCGGGATCACCACGTTCTTCACGGTGCCCGGCAGCACGGTGCTGCGCACCACGATGGTGTGGCGACGCTCGCTGTCGCGCAGCACGTAGCCGATTTCGCGGCACACCGACTCGATGTATTCCAGGCCCAGGTCGCCGTTCTTCTTGCTCGGGGTGCCGACGCAGATCATCGACACGTCGCTGGCGCGGATGGCCTCGGCGAAGTCGGTGGTGCCACGCAGGCGGCCGTTGGCGATGCCTTGTTGCAGCAGTGCTTCCAGGCCAGGTTCGACGATCGGCGACTTGCCCTGATTGATCAGGTCGATCTTGGTCTTGGACACGTCCACACCAATCACGTCATGGCCTCGCGCCGTCAGGCAGCCTGCACAGACCGCACCCACATAACCCAAACCAAAGATGCTGATACGCATCGCTATCACCTCATGTGTTTATCACGTCAGCTCTTCCGGGAAGAGCCGGACTGGGTTGATTAACAACAGTTTTCGGGCGCACGGATCCATGGGCGAAAGCTCACTTCGCCGAGCGCAGGCATGAATAAATCCGTCGCGCACAAAGTTGTGCACTAAAAGTTGGCAGTATTAAGCCAGTCTTTAAAAGGCGTGCCCTGTCATGCAGCCGTCTTTATTGCAAAGCGCTACTTGGCGCCTTGCTGTGCTTGTTTTTTCAAGTGGAAAAATCCTTTGAAATCAACCACTAGGACGATTTTGAAGGGGCGCGTTACTCCTCATTGGGCAGTGCCTGCGGGGGTTCCCGTTGCCGCTGCCAGATTATCTAGGCGGGTAGTGATACCTGCCGGTTGTCATCTGTAAGTCATCTCTCACAGCCCAGGGGCAGGAAATTCGTTACGGCACTATGAGCGATGGCTCGCAATAGAAGTTCCTGAGGGCGTTCCGCTTCGATGAAAGATTTTTAAATAATTCTTCAGTGGCAAATACTTTCAAATTGATAGCACGTCACAGTTCCACCCCCGGTTATAAAGGACGAAACTGAAGCGAGGTGCTGTTATGCCATCATGAAAAAATATTTTTCAAAATTCGTCAAAAAAGTACGAACGGTCTTATGGCGTTTGGCGATAACGCTGATAGTGGTGGTTTTTTGGCGTCGTAATTCTGGCGTTACGGCGGTTGATTCAATGCCTCGCAGCAGTGCACGCGGGTACACATGCCGAAACATAGAGTGACCATACGAAGACTAAGGTTTTGCTGAGCCTTGCCGTTAAGCCTTTTGGGCGCTCTGCGGGGCTGTCCATGTACGAAGGAGCGTCTTGGGCAGCCTCGGGCCGATGGCCAACGAGGGCGTCTCATCCATAAACACATGGAAGAGATGAGAGATAGCTTTATGAAGACAAAATCGCAGGTTCTGATCGGCAGCGCGGCGTTGCTGATGGCGGGCATGGTGCAAGCAGGGCCTCCCGTCGAGGTGACGTTCAAGAATCTTGGAAGCCAGCCAGTAGAACTGAAGTTGGTGACAGCCAATGAAAACAGCACTTATCAGATAGCCAACCCTAAGCCCGCTGGAAAGGTCGAGGGTGGAGCGGCTTTCGTTTTTAGCGTTCAAAGGGTCGTAAGCCCCGACGTCAACGGTGCCCAGGTTCGCTACGCCATTGGCAGCAAGACCTGTGCGTTTGGAACGACATTCCAGATGCGCGTTCTGCCGGGGGGAATCAAACAGCCGCAATGGACCAAAACCGCCACGCCCAGTGGAGGGGCAGTCTGTGCCGCCACCATCACTCGCATGAATACCGATTACTCATGGAATGTTGAATTCACCATGAAATAAATCAGTTTTTTTGATCGCAACCCATGCCTGCACTTCGTTGGGCATCGCCAGCGAAGTGCGCATCAAAAATCATGCGTTTGAGGACATCTATCGTGAAACCTGTGCAAAACGGTACGGGGCAGCCGTTGGCAGCCCTCGTGTCGAATGTGGAAAAACCCTTGCAGGGGCGTAGCAACGACCCCGTCACGGCAGCAGCGCAATCTGTTGATGAACTGGAGCTTTCGGCACTTGGCAAGCAACTCAGTGCCGCAATTGAGCGTGCGGATGCACGCGATTCATCGCTGTCTCGCAAGGAGTTGGCTGCGCTTGGCGCACGCATTTGGGAACAGGTCGCGGGCGCAAGTTATTACTTCGCGAAGAAATTGCATGACGCTTATGTTCCCAATACCGATGACCCAGCCTTGCTGGCACGGGCCGAGCAGGCTACGAACTTTGTCAACGGCAGGGGGCAGAACCCCTTCAAGGCTTTGGGGCGCGAAGAGCTGAGCGCCATCGTCTACGACGAATCCGGTGATTTCAGCGTGAATGAACGTAATGCCGCCTGGAAAGAGATAAACCAACGCGATTGCGACTGGAGCAGGGAAGTCTGCGACCAGCTTGCTGGTGAGTACCAGCGTACTGGCAAAACTGACCGAACCTCGCTTGCCATTCTGGCGCACTACAGGGGGCTTCCCCGCATTGAAGAAGCCCAGCTTCTAGGTAATTACGAAGTCGATATCCTGATGAACAGGTCTGCTTCGGACGCTGACTGGCCCGAATTCTGCGCATCGCTGTTCGAACTGATTGAGAAGCAATGGTTACAACCCGGTGAAGCCAGTGAGCCTGAACCTGCAGGCCCAAGCGCCGATCTGGCTGGCAGGGAGGCAGGTTAATGTCTGACAGCATCATGCTGCGGGATGTATGCCGCCATCTCGGTGGACAAGCGGTCCTGGAGCGCATCAGTCTGTCTATCCCTACTGGACAAAGCTGCGCGATTACTGGCTCGTCTGGCACGGGTAAAAGCACGCTGCTGAATCTCATCGGTCTGCTCGACCAGCCCTGCAGCGGCCGCTTGTGGTTGGCGGGCCTGGACATGACCAATGCCAATGAAGCGCAGCGGGCGATCATGCGCAACCGCACGCTTGGCTTCGTCTTCCAAAACTTCAACCTGCTGCCACGCCTGTCCGCCCTGGACAATGTGGCCTTACCCTTGAGTTACCGAGGTACTCGTCTGGCCTCAGCCCGCCAGGCTGCGAAGCTTCAACTGGAAAAAGTTGGCCTGGGGCATCGTGCAGAACATCGCCCGGCCGATTTGTCCGGCGGTCAGCGTCAGCGGGTTGCGATAGCCAGGGCCTTGGTCACCGATCCGCGAATCCTGCTTGCCGATGAGCCCACGGGAAACCTCGATAGCGCCTCGGCGCAGGACATCATGGGGTTGCTGATGACGTTGAATCGGGAGCAGGGCATGACCCTGCTGATGGTCACCCATGACCCGGCGATGGCGCAGTGTATGGAGCGATGCCTGTTGGTACGCGACGGTGGCGTATTCGATGCTTGAGGCAAACTATGGGCCTGGTTGGCAGCTACGCCTCAGCGAAGCGTTGGGCAGCGTTCGCCAACTGGGCACCAGGGCCTGGCTGGCACTGTTTGGCATCGCGGTCGGCTGCGCCGCCTTGGTCGCGATGATGAACATTGGCTACAGCGCGGCGCAGCATGCCCGGCAACTGTACCGGGGGCTGGGCAGCGACTTGCTGGTGGTCAACCTGCAAGCCCTGGACCAAAGCGCTGCACCCTTGCCGCTTGGCGAGCTGCCGCCAGTCATCCGTGCCGTGGCCCCCCTGGCATTCGCTGTGAGTTCGGTACAGGCCAAGGGTATCAGTATCGAAGCGATGGTCGCTGGCAGCACCGCGCAACTGTTCGAAGTACTGCCGCTTCAGGTTGCTCAAGGCCGTTTGCTCTCTGCCTACGACGATTGGGTGCCGCATGTACTGCTGGGCGCCTCACTGGCCACTGAGCTGCAGGTGAGCAAGGGTGAGCGCGTACGGTTGGGGACGTACCTGTTTGACGTGGTAGGGGTGCTGGCCGCTCAAGGATACAACCCGATGTTGCCGGTCAATTTCGACGACGCGGTATTGATGCCCCTGAGCGGCATGCGCCGTCTGGGTACTCTGCCCGAAGTGGCAACACTCGTTGCGGCGGCTGCGGATGCAGCTTCCATGAAGCATGCGGCCAGTTCACTTGAGCAGTATCTGCGCGCACAGTTGGTGCAGCACGATGTGGATGTTCAGCTACCCAGGCAAATGCTCGAAAGCATGGCCGGCCAGTCCCGCGTGATGACCGGGCTTCTGGCGGGTACGGCGGCAATTGCGTTGCTGCTGGGCGGGGTCGGGGTGATGAATGTCATGGTGATGAATGTGACGCAACGCCGGTGCGAAATAGGCGTGCGCCTGGCGTTGGGCGCACGTGCGCGTGATATCGCCTGGCTGTTCTTGCTCGAGTCGTTGTTGCTGTCGGTAGCAGGCGCGTTGCTGGGCGTACTGCTCGGGTTGGCCGGTGGCTGGCTGTTCGCGCGGTCAGTGGGGTGGGGCTTTGCGCTGGACATAAGCGCCTTGCCGTTGGGCGTTGGCAGTTCGCTGGTGCTGGGGCTTTTCTTTGGCATGCAGCCGGCGCTCGCCGCCGCGCGGCTTCAACCCGCAGCGGCATTGCGTGATGAGTAGGTGGCTGACAGTGACCTGCGCGTGGTCGTTTTCACTACTGGCCGGGGACTGTCAGATTTTTTGTGTGCGGGCCGGTAACGGCCTGCCGTTAGGCAGGCCCTGATTTTCACCAGGTCGGCCTGATGAACCGATCTCCGTACAGAACCGCAAATTG
>NZ_JBDJMM010000021.1:0-123808 GCF_039673865.1 Pseudomonas sp. TWI628
CACAAATATCGCATATCCGAATTCGCTGGGCTGTCCATCTGGACATTCTGGCTACAGAATTTCTTGACGACCATAGAGCATTGGAACCACCTGATCCCATCCCGAACTCAGTAGTGAAACGATGCATCGCCGATGGTAGTGTGGGGTTTCCCCATGTGAGAGTAGGTCATCGTCAAGATTCATTTCGCAAAACCCCTATCTGCACATGCAGGTAGGGGTTTTGTCTTTCTGGGGCCCAGGCAGGCGTTAGTCGTCTCCCACATTTCGAGCTGGGACCACTAGAATAGAGCCGACGTACCTATTCAGAATCTCGAGATGCCCGATCCCGTCGAAACCCAAGCCCTAGAGCAGTTGCCGCTGGACGAGCTGGTCGCCTGCCACGAGTGCGACCTGCTGATGCGCAAGCCAGTGCTGCAGCATGACGAAAAAGCCCAATGCCCACGCTGTGGCTATGAGCTATACGCCCACCGACACAATGTGGTCAACCGCAGCCTGGCCTTGGTGCTGACGGCCTTGCTGCTGTTCGTACCGGCCAACTTCCTGCCCATCATGCAGTTGCATCTGCTTGGCCAGACTTCGGACGATACCGTCTGGAGTGGTGTGCTGGGTCTGTACAACTCAGAGATGCGCGGCGTTGCCGTGGTGGTGTTCCTCTGCAGCATGGCCGTTCCGCTGCTCAAGCTGCTGTGCCAGTTGGCCGTGTTGTTGAGCATCCGCCTGAATGTGGGGCGTGACTACGGGCTGGTGTTCTACCGCTTTTATCACCACCTGCGCGACTGGGGCATGCTCGAGGTCTACTTCATGGGCGTGCTGGTGGCGATCGTCAAACTCGTGGACCTGGCCCAGCTGACCATTGGCCTGGGCCTGTTCTGTTTCATCAGCCTGTTGCTGGTCCAGGTCTGGCTCGAAGTGGTGATGTCGCCACACCAGATCTGGAGTGCTTTGTCGGGGGAGGATCTCCATGCGGGCGATTGATGCAGGCATCCTGGTCTGCAATGAATGTCATGAGCTGAACCGGCAGGATGCCGAGAACGATGCGCAAACCTGTACGCGCTGCGGTGCCGTCGTGCATGCGCGGCGACCCAACAGCATCATCCGTACCTGGGCGCTGCTGATCACCGCCTCGATCCTGTATATCCCGGCCAACCTGTTGCCGATCATGACAGTCAGCACCTTGGGTCAGGGTAGTGGCGACACCATCATGTCCGGCGTCATTACCTTGCTCAAGCACGGTATGTTGCCAATCGCTGCCGTGGTGTTCATTGCCAGCATCCTGGTGCCTACCTTCAAGCTGGTGGGCATCGGTTTGTTGCTGTATTCGGTCCAGCGTCGCCAGCCGCTGTCGGCAAGGCAACGGATCCTGATGTACCGCTTCATCGAATTCATAGGGCGCTGGTCCATGTTGGACATCTTCGTCATTGCCATTCTGGTGGCGGTGGTGAATTTCGGTCGTATCGCCAGTGTCGAAGCCAACCTGGGCGCTGTCGCCTTCGCAACTGTGGTGATCCTCACGATGCTTGCTGCTTTAACTTTCGATCCCCGACTGATCTGGGATAACACGGAGTCGGATGACGACCATGAGTGACATGCCAACGGCTAAAACCCGCCCTGCCTCGAACTGGTCGGCCATCTGGATCCTGCCGCTGATCGCGCTGATGATCGGTGGCTGGCTGGCCTGGCAGGCCTATCGCGATGCTGGCGTGGAAATCGAGGTGCGTTTCGAGACCGGCGAAGGCATCGTCGCCAACAAGACCGAGGTGATCTACAAGGGCATGTCGGTCGGCAAGGTCACGAAGCTGGTGCTCGATGCCAAGGGCGAGAACCAGGGGGTGATCGCCACCATCGAGATGAACAAGGCCGCCGAGCCGCATCTGACCAAAGGCACGCGGTTCTGGCTGGTCAAGCCAAGTGTCAGCCTGGCCGGTATCTCGGGCCTGGAAACACTGGTATCCGGCAACTACATCGCTGTCAGCCCCGGTGAGGGCGAACGGACCAAGCGCTTTACCGCACTGAAGGTCGCGCCACCGCTGTCCGACTCCGAACCTGGCCTGCACCTGACCCTCAAGGCCGAGCGCCTGGGTTCGCTCAATCGGGACAGCCCGGTGTTCTACAAGCAGATCCAGGTTGGCCGGGTGAAAAGCTATCGTCTGTCTGACGACCAGAGCACGGTCGAGGTCAAGGTCTTCATCGAGCCGGCCTACGCCAGCCTGGTGCGCAAGCACACGCGCTTCTGGAATGCCAGCGGCATCAGCATCGACGCTGACCTGTCAGGGGTGAAAGTGCGCAGCGAGTCGCTGTCGAGCATCGTGGCCGGTGGCATCGCATTCGCCACGCCGGAATACCGCAAGGACAGCCCGCCGACCGACCCGAGTCTGCCATTCCGCCTGTATGAAGACTTCGATGCGGCCCAGGCGGGTATCCGCGTCAAAGTGAAGCTGAGTGACTATGAAGGCCTGCAGGCCGGTCGTACGCCAGTCATGTACAAAGGTATTCAAGTCGGTTCGTTGAAAACCCTGAAGATGGAAGACAACCTGGCCAGTGCTACAGCCGAGCTGACGCTGGACCCGTTGACCGAGGACTATCTGGTAGAAGGTACGCAGTTCTGGGTGGTCAAGCCGTCCATTTCCCTGGCCGGCATCACCGGCCTGGAAGCGTTGGTCAAAGGTAACTACATTGCCATTCGCCCAGGTGAGAAGGGTGCCAAGCCGCAGCGCGAGTTCGAGGCCAGGCCCAAGGCGCCACCGCTGGACCTGAAGGCCCCTGGCCTGCACCTGGTGCTGTTTGCCGATACCCTGGGTTCCCTCGAAATCGGCAGCCCGGTGATGTATCGCCAGGTCAAGGTCGGTAGCGTGCAGAGCTATCAGTTCGCCCGCAACAGCAACCGTATCCTGATTGGTGTGCACATCGAGAAGGAGTTCGAAAACCTGGTCAACGGCTCCTCACGCTTCTGGAACGTCAGCGGTATTACCCTGACCGGCGGCCTGTCGGGCATCAAGATCAAGAGTGAGTCGTTGCAGACGCTCATGGCCGGTGGTATCGCCTTCGATACGCCAACCCCCAATGTTGCGCTCAAACGCCGTATTCCACGCTTCCGTCTGCTGGAGAGCCAGGAGGCGGTAAACCGCACGGGCACCCTGGTGACCATTCGTGTGGACCGGGCTGATGGCCTCAAGCCAGGAACGCCAATTCGCTTCCGCGGCCTGGATGTGGGCAGCATTGAAAGCGTGGACCTGACCAAGGACCTGCAGGCTGTTGTGCTGCGGGCGCGCATCACCGAGGCGGCGGATCGCATTGCCCGGGCAGGCACGCAGTTCTGGGTGGTCAAGCCGGCACTTGGGTTGGTGCGTACCGAGAACCTCGATACCTTGATTGGCGGGCAGTACATCGAAGTGCAGCCGGCGGTGAAGGACAAGGGGCCGCAGCGTGATTTCATTGCGCTGGGCGAGGCACCTGAAATCGCAGGGGAAGAAGTTGGCCTGCCGTTGACCCTGAGTGCGCCACGCCGTGGTTCGATCAAGCCGGGAGTGCCGGTTACCTATCGCGAAGTGGCGGTGGGCAAGGTGACAGGTTTCGAGTTGGGCCAGAGTGCAGACCGCGTGTTGATCCACATTCTGATCGAGCCGCGTTACGCCGCCCTGGTGCGCGGTGGCAGCCGGTTCTGGAACAGCAGTGGCTTCGGCTTCGACTGGGGGCTGTTCAAGGGCGCCACGGTGCGTACCGAGTCGCTGCAGACGCTCATTGATGGCGGCATTGCCTTCGCCACGCCTGAGGGAGAGCAGATGGGCAACCCGGCACGGCCGCAGCAGACCTTCGCCTTGTTCGACAAGCCCGAGGATGCCTGGCTGCAGTGGGCACCGAAGATCCAGATCACGAAGTAACAAGTTAGGAATGTGGGGGCGGGTAAGCCCGCTCCCACAGCGGTCGCACGAGGCTTGAATTGCAGGCATAAAAAAACCGACCCTAGGGTCGGTTTTTTCGACAAGCGTCGCTTAGGCAGCTGCAGCTTCTTTCAGCGCCTTGATGTGGCCATTCAGACGGCCTTTGTGGCGAGCAGCTTTGTTCTTGTGGATGATACCTTTGTCGGCCATACGGTCGATTACAGGTACAGCCAGAACGTAAGCGGCTTGCGCTTTTTCGGCGTCTTTTGCGTCGATGGCTTTAACTACATTCTTGATGTAGGTGCGGACCATGGAACGCAGGCTGGCGTTGTGGCTGCGACGCTTCTCAGCCTGTTTTGCACGTTTCTTGGCGGAAGGTGTGTTGGCCACCGTCGAGCTCCTCGAAAGACTTTAGGTAAATAGCAAACAAAATAGGCCGCGAATCATGCCGATGAGTCGACCGGATGTCAAGACCACCTGCAGGGTTCCGCCGAGTGGTGCAGCAACAGGCGGGAAATATTCCTTTCTGCCGTGCTACCTGTAAACTCGGGAATTTTTGGCTCCCCTGCGAAGGCGCGGGAGTATCGCACATTCGGACGCTGTCTGGCAGCGCCCTCTGTCTTTGGCGTGAATCTTTTCGATGAATCTGCTCAAATCCCTGGCTGCAGTCAGCTCCATCACCATGATTTCGCGGGTGCTGGGCTTCGTGCGCGACACCATCCTGGCCCGTGTCTTCGGTGCCGGTATCGCCACCGACGCCTTCTTCATCGCCTTCAAACTGCCCAACCTGTTGCGGCGGATCTTTGCCGAAGGGGCATTTTCCCAGGCGTTCGTGCCGATCCTGGCCGAATACAAGACCCAGCAGGGCGAGGAGGCGACGCGAACCTTCATCGCCTACGTCAGCGGCCTGCTGACCCTGGTACTGGCCCTGGTCACGGCCGTCGGCATCCTCGCTGCACCGTGGGTGGTCTGGGCCACCGCCCCGGGCTTTGTCGACAGCGCCGAGAAGTACGCGCTGACCACCGACCTGCTGCGGGTGACGTTTCCCTATATATTGCTGATCTCGCTGTCGTCCCTGGCCGGCGCGATCCTCAACACCTGGAACCGTTTTTCGGTCCCGGCGTTCACCCCGACCCTGCTCAACGTGGCGATGATCTTCTTCGCCGTGCTGCTGACGCCGTACTTCAACCCGCCGATCATGGCCCTGGCCTGGGGCGTGCTGGCCGGTGGCCTGGCGCAGTTGCTGTACCAGCTGCCAGCGCTGAAGAAGATCGGCATGCTCGTGCTGCCGCGCCTGAACCTGCGCGACGCGGGAGTATGGCGGGTGCTCAAGCAGATGCTGCCGGCGATCCTCGGGGTGTCGGTGAGCCAGATCTCGTTGATCATCAACACCATCTTCGCCTCCTTCCTGGTGGCCGGCTCGGTGTCGTGGATGTACTACGCCGACCGCCTCATGGAGCTGCCTTCGGGCGTGCTCGGCGTGGCCCTGGGCACCATCCTGCTGCCGACCCTGGCCAAGACCTACGCCAACAAGGACCGCGAGGAGTATTCGCGGATCATGGACTGGGGCCTGCGCCTGTGCTTCCTGCTGGTGCTGCCGTGCACCCTGGCCTTGGCGATTCTTGCCGAGCCGTTGACCGTGGCGCTGTTCCAGTACGGCAAGTTCAGCGCCTTCGACGCCGCGATGACCCAGCGCGCGCTGATCGCCTATTCGGTCGGCCTGCTGGCGATCATTCTGGTCAAGGTACTGGCACCGGGCTTCTATGCGCAGCAGAATATCCGCACGCCAGTGAAGATCGCGATCTTCACCCTGGTCTGCACCCAGCTGTTCAACCTGGCGCTGATCGGCCCGCTGCAGCACGCCGGCCTGGCCCTGGCGATCAGCCTCGGTGCCTGCCTGAACGCGGGCCTGCTGTTCTGGAAGCTGCGCAGCCAGCAGTTGTTCCAGCCGCAACCGGGCTGGGCGATGTACCTGCTCAAGCTGGTGCTGGCAGTCACCCTGATGGCAGCGGTGCTGCTGGTGGGCATGCACTACCTGCCAGCCTGGGAACAGGGCAACATGCTCGAACGGTTCCTGCGCCTCGGCGCGTTGATCGCGGCGGGTGTGGTGACCTATTTCGGTTGCCTGTACCTGTGTGGTTTCCGGCCGCGGCATTTCGCCCGCAAGGCCCTGCATTGATGTAGATGGCGGGTCAGGCGTCGGTTTTTCGCATTCCACGCCACCCCTTGGCGCTGCTGCCTGTCACCAGCGCCCGGGTGTGGTTATAATCGGCCACTTTATGAGCAAGAAGCGCGTTATGCAGCTGGTTCGAGGTCTTCACAACCTGCGCCCCGAGCACCGGGGCTGTGTCGCCACCATTGGCAACTTCGACGGGGTTCACCGCGGCCACCAGGCAATCCTGGCGCGCCTGCGCGAGCGCGGCCAGGAGCTTGGCCTGCCGACCTGCGTGGTGATCTTCGAGCCGCAGCCGCGCGAGTACTTCGCCCCGGACACCGCACCCGCCCGCCTGGCGCGCCTGCGCGACAAGGTCGAGCTGCTGGCCGGTGAAGGCATCGACCGGGTGCTGTGCCTGGCGTTCAACCAGCGCCTGAGCCAGCTCAGCGCCGATGCGTTCGTCAAGGCGATCCTGGTCGACGGCCTGGGTGTGCGCCACCTCGAAGTGGGCGACGACTTCCGCTTCGGCTGTGATCGTGCCGGCGATTTCGCCTTCCTGGTCGCTGCCGGCAAGCAGTACGGGTTTACCGTCGAAGCCGCCAACACGGTGATCCAGGACGGCCTGCGGGTCAGCAGCACCGAGGTGCGCAAGGCGCTGTCCGAAGGCAACTTCGAGCTGGCCGAGCACCTGCTGGGCCGCCCATACCGTATTAGTGGCCGTGTGCTGCATGGCCAGAAGCTGGCTCGCCAGCTGGGCACGCCAACCGCCAACATCCAGCTCAAACGCCGCCGTGTGCCGCTGTCCGGGGTCTACCTGGCCAGCATCGAGATCGACGGCAAGGCCTGGCCGGGTGTCGGCAACATCGGCGTGCGCCCCACGGTGGCCGGTGACGGCCGCCCGCACCTCGAGATTCATCTACTGGATTATGCCGGCGATCTGTATGGCCGGCGCCTGACGGTGGAATTCCACCACAAGCTGCGTGAAGAGCAGCGATTCGCCTCCCTGGAGGCGCTGAAGTCGGCGATCGATGCGGATATCGCCGCCGCACGTGCACATTGGCACGCTCAACCGCTAACGAAGAGCCTGAAATGACCGACTACAAAGCCACGCTAAACCTTCCGGACACCGCCTTCCCCATGAAGGCCGGCCTGCCTCAGCGCGAACCGCAGATTCTGCAGCGCTGGGACAGCATTGGCCTGTACCAGAAGCTGCGCGAAATTGGCAAGGATCGTCCGAAGTTCGTCCTGCACGACGGCCCGCCCTATGCCAACGGCAAGATTCACATCGGTCATGCGCTGAACAAGATCCTCAAGGACATGATCGTCCGTTCCAAGACCCTGTCCGGCTTCGACGCGCCGTATGTACCGGGCTGGGACTGCCACGGCCTGCCGATCGAGCACAAGGTCGAAGTCACCCACGGCAAGCACCTGACCGCCGACCGCACCCGCGAGCTGTGCCGCGAGTACGCTGCCGAGCAGATCGAAGGGCAGAAGACCGAGTTCATCCGCCTGGGCGTGCTGGGTGACTGGGACAACCCGTACAAGACCATGAACTTCGCCAACGAGGCCGGTGAAATCCGTGCCCTGGCCGAGATGGTCAAGCAAGGTTTCGTGTTCAAGGGGCTCAAGCCTGTGAACTGGTGCTTCGACTGCGGTTCGGCCCTGGCTGAAGCCGAAGTCGAATACGCCGACAAGAAGTCCCAGACCATCGACGTGGCCTTCCCGGTCGCCGACGAGGCCAAGCTGGCTGCCGCCTTCGGCCTGGCCTCGCTGGCCAAGCCAGCCGCCATCGTGATCTGGACCACCACCCCGTGGACCATCCCGGCCAACCAGGCGCTGAACATTCACCCGGAGTTCAAGTACGCCCTGGTCGACACCGGCGAGCGCCTGCTGGTGCTGGCTGAAGAGCTGGTCGAGTCGTGCCTCAAGCGCTACAACCTGGAAGGCTCGGTGATCGCCACCGCCCAGGGGTCGGCGCTGGAACTGATCAACTTCCGCCACCCGTTCTACGACCGCCTGTCGCCTGTCTACCTGGCCGACTACGTCGAGCTGGGTGCCGGTACCGGCGTGGTTCACTCCTCGCCAGCCTACGGTGAAGACGACTTCGTCACCTGCAAGCGCTACGGCATGGTCAACGACGACATCCTCACCCCGGTGCAGAGCAACGGCGTGTACGTCGAGTCGTTGCCGTTCTTCGGCGGCCAGTTCATCTGGAAGGCCAACCCGGCCATCGTCGACAAGCTGAGCGAAGTCGGCGCGCTGATGCACACCGAAACCATCAGCCACAGCTACATGCACTGCTGGCGCCACAAGACCCCGCTGATCTACCGCGCCACTGCGCAGTGGTTCGTCGGCATGGACAAGCAACCGAGCACCGGCGAGCCGCTGCGCGAACGTGCCCTGAAAGCCATCGAAGACACCAAGTTCGTCCCGGCCTGGGGCCAGGCGCGCCTGCACTCGATGATCGCCAACCGCCCGGACTGGTGCATCTCGCGTCAGCGCAACTGGGGCGTGCCGATTCCGTTCTTCCTGCACAAGCAGACCGGCGAGCTGCACCCGCGCACCGTCGAGCTGATGGAAGCCGTGGCCAAGCGCGTCGAGCAAGAGGGCATCGAAGCCTGGTTCAAGCTGGACGCTGCCGAACTGCTGGGTGACGAAGCCGGCCAGTACGACAAGATCGCCGATACCCTGGATGTGTGGTTCGACTCCGGTACCACCCACTGGCACGTGCTGCGTGGCTCCCACGACATCGGCCACGCCACCGGCCCGCGTGCCGACCTGTACCTGGAAGGCTCCGACCAGCACCGCGGCTGGTTCCACTCGTCCTTGCTGACCGGTTGCGCCATCGACGGCCACGCGCCGTACCGCGAGCTGCTGACCCACGGCTTCACCGTGGACGAGAACGGCCGCAAGATGTCCAAGTCGCTGGGCAACACCATCGAGCCGGAAAAGGTCAACAACACCCTGGGTGCCGACATCCTGCGCCTGTGGGTTTCCGCGACCGACTATTCGGGCGAGATGGCGGTTTCCGAGCAGATCCTGCAGCGCAGCGCCGATGCCTACCGCCGTATCCGCAACACCGCACGCTTCCTGCTCTCCAACCTGTCCGGCTTCGACCCGGCCCGCGACCTGCTGAAGCCGGAAGAGATGATCGCCCTGGACCGTTGGGCGGTGGACCGTACCCTGCTGCTGCAGCGCGAGCTGGAAGAGCACTACGGCGAATACCGCTTCTGGAACGTCTACTCGAAGATCCACAACTTCTGCGTGCAGGAGCTGGGCGGCTTCTACCTCGACATCATCAAGGACCGCCAGTACACCACCGGCGCCAACAGTGTCGCCCGCCGTTCCTGCCAGACCGCGCTGTACCACATCAGCGAGGCACTGGTGCGCTGGATTGCACCGATCCTGGCGTTCACCGCCGACGAAATCTGGCAGTACCTGCCGGGCGAGCGTAACGAGTCGGTGATGCTCAATGGCTGGTACCAGGGCCTGACCGAGCTGCCGGAAGGCACCGAGCTGGACCGCGCCTACTGGGACCGCGTGATGGCCGTGAAGGCCGCGGTCAACAAGGAACTGGAGAACCAGCGTACCGCCAAGGTCATCGGCGGCAACCTGCAGGCCGAAGTCACCCTGTTCGCCGACGAGGGCCTGAGCGCCGACCTGGGCAAGCTGGGCGACGAGCTGCGCTTCGTGCTGATCACTTCGGCCGCCAGCGTGGTGCCGTTCGCCCAGGCGCCGGCCGAAGCCGTGGCCACCGAAGTCGAAGGCCTCAAGCTGCAGGTGGTCAAGTCTGGTCACGTCAAGTGCGGCCGTTGCTGGCACTTCCGCGCCGACGTCGGCAGCCACCCGGAGCACCCGGAAATCTGCGGTCGCTGCGTCGACAACCTGACCGGCTCGGGCGAGGTGCGCCACTATGCCTAACCCTGCAGCAGGGCGCTTCGGGCGCCTTGCATGGCTGTGGCTGAGCTTGCTGGTCCTGGTCCTCGACCAGGCCACCAAGCTGTACTTCAACAATGCCCTGACCATGTACCAGCAGATCGTCGTCATCCCTGACTACTTCAGCTGGACCCTGGCCTACAACACCGGTGCTGCCTTCAGCTTCCTCGCGGATGGCGCCGGCTGGCAGCGCTGGCTGTTCGCCCTGATCGCCGTGGTGGTCAGTGCGGTGCTGGTGGTTTGGCTCAAGCGCCTGGGGCGCGGCGAGACCTGGCTGGCGGTGGCGCTGGCATTGGTGCTGGGCGGTGCGATCGGCAACCTGTACGACCGCATCGTGCTCGGCCATGTGGTCGACTTCATTCTGGTGCACTGGCAGAACCGTCATTACTTCCCGGCCTTCAACCTGGCCGACAGCGCCATCACCGTTGGTGCGGTGATGCTGGCGCTGGATATGTTCAAGAGCAAGAAGTCCGAGGATCCGGTCCATGACTGACACCCGTATCGGCCAGAACACCGAAGTCACCCTGCACTTCGCGCTGCACCTGGAAAACGGCGACACCGTCGACAGCACCTTCGACAAGGCCCCGGCCACGTTCAAGGTCGGCGACGGCAACCTGCTGCCAGGCTTCGAGAGCGCCCTGTTCGGCTTCAAGGCCGGCGACAAGCGCACCGTGGTGGTGGCCCCGGAGAACGCCTTCGGCCAGCCCAACCCACAGAACGTGCAAGTCATGCCGCGGTCCCAGTTCGAGGGCATGGAGTTGTCCGAAGGGCTGCTGATCATCTTCAACGATGCCGCCAACACCGAGCTGCCGGGTGTGGTCAAAGCGTTCGATGACAATCAAGTGACCATCGACTTCAATCACCCACTGGCTGGCAAGACCCTGACCTTCGAGGTGGAGATCCTCGAGGTCAAGGCCCTGTAGGCCTGGAGCCGAGCATGCAAATCAAACTCGCCAACCCGCGCGGCTTCTGCGCGGGGGTCGACCGGGCGATCGAAATCGTCAACCGTGCGCTGGAAGTCTTCGGCCCGCCGATCTATGTGCGCCATGAAGTGGTGCACAACAAGTTCGTGGTGGAAGACCTGCGCAACCGTGGTGCCATCTTCGTCGAAGAGCTGGACCAGGTGCCGGATGATGTCATCGTCATCTTCAGCGCCCACGGCGTGTCCCAGGCCGTGCGCCAGGAAGCCGCCGGCCGTGGCCTGAAGGTGTTCGACGCGACCTGCCCGCTGGTCACCAAGGTGCACATCGAAGTGGCCAAGTACAGCCGCGATGGCCGTGAGTGCATTCTCATCGGCCATGAAGGGCACCCGGAAGTCGAAGGCACCATGGGGCAATACGACGCCAGCAACGGCGGCGCCATCTACCTCGTCGAAGACGAGGACGATGTTGCCCAGCTGCAGGTGAAAGACCCGGACCACCTGGCTTTCGTCACCCAGACCACGCTGTCGATGGACGATACCAGTCGTGTCATCGATGCCCTGCGCGCACGCTTCCCGAACATCGGCGGCCCGCGCAAGGACGACATCTGCTACGCCACGCAAAACCGCCAGGATGCCGTCAAGCAGCTGGCCGGCGAGAGTGATGTATTGCTGGTGGTTGGCAGCCCGAACAGCTCCAACTCCAACCGCCTGCGCGAGCTGGCCGAGCGCATGGGCACCCCGGCCTATCTGATCGATGGCGCTGAGGACATGCAGCGTGTCTGGTTTGAAAAGGCGCAACGGGTGGGCATTACTGCCGGTGCTTCGGCCCCCGAAGTGTTGGTGCAGGGTGTGATCGAACAGCTCAAGGCCTGGGGCGCTACCGGCGCCGAAGAGCTGGACGGGCGGCCGGAGAACATCACGTTCTCCATGCCCAAAGAGCTGCGGGTTCGCTCGCTGATCTGAGTCAGCGGCCTGCGCACAGTGAGTCTGTTTTCTCATCTGTGCGCAGGTCTACTCGGCCTGCCCGGGATATCACTACTTGGTATTTGCTGATCGCAGCAGAACTCTCACAAACGCCCAGAGTCGCGCCGACTCGACCTACCGGCATCCCCAGAGCATTGAATCTCACCTGTCCATTGGTGTTTTCGACGATTCTCAGCGAGCGCGTCAACCGGTGCTCGCGCAGCACTTGCTGATTGTGCTCCAGCTGCACAAGCCAGCCCTTGCCCCAATCATTTTCCAACGGTCGCACAAGCACAGGCTGACTCTGCAGCATGGCGTGGCTGCGCGCGCTGCGCAGTGCCTGTGCCAGATCTCGGGCTGTCGCAGCTCTGTGTAGGTCATCGCGCAACCTGGCGTAAGCCGGCATGCCGAGTTGTGTCAGCAAGGCGGCCATGGCCAGTGCAAACATCATTTGAATCAGTGTTACACCACGTTGCCTCACCGTGCATTCCTCCCTGGAAGTGCTTGGCTATAGCTTCACGGTCATTGGACATGAGGTCCAGTCGACCAAGTTCAAGCAATTGCGGGAAAATTCGCAGGAGGTGCAAGGATGCACAAGAAACAGCGCGGCATGACGCTGCTGGAAGTGCTGTTGGCGGTCGTTGTGGTAGCAGTGGGCATATTCGCTGCGGCAGCCATGCAACTGAAGGCACTGCAAGCCACGGACAATGCGCGCCGTGATGCGCAAGCGGCGTTTGCAGTACACAGCGAAAACGAGCGGAGCCGGCAATGAAGCGCATGCAAGTCGGCTTCGGTTTGCTGGAGGTGATGCTGGCGCTGGCGATTGGGCTGATGGTGTTGGTGGCTGCCAGTCAGCTTTTCGTATCCGCCCATCAAACATGGCGGCTTCAGGGTGCGGCGCTGCGCCTTCAGGATGATGCACGCCTGGCGCTGTTGCGGATGGCCCAGGATATCCGCATGGCGGGCATGTTCGGTTGCCTGCGGCTGAAGCCCAGTGACTTCCAGGACCCGCTTGCTCGGCAGGCATTCGCGCAGCCACTGGTGATTGGGGCATCCAGCTTGGAGTTGGTGGTCGCCGAGTCATCGGAGTACACAGGAAAGCCGGAGTGGACCCTACTGACGGATTGCCATACCGAAGCCTTGGTGCGCAAAGGTGCCCATTCGCAAACGGGTTCGCTCATGGCCCTGCGTATCAGCCGTCATCGATATGAACTGCGCGGCTCCACCCTGCAGTTCATATGGGGACAAAACGCCCAGCCGCTGATTGAGCATGTACGCGAGTTAAATGTGACACAGGTTGATGCTCCAGAAGGGGCCAGGGTCGATCTGGCACTCACGTTGTTCGAGCCGACGCTGCAACTTGAGCAGCGCCATGAACTAAGCGTGGGGTTACGCAATCTGGGCTCAGATGGATGAGCCGACAACGCGGAATGGTTCTCCTGTTGTCGCTGGTACTAAGCCTGCTTTTGGCATTGCTTGCAGCTTCAGCCCTGCGCGATGCGCTGATCGAAACGCGATTGACGGGGGCCATGCGCGACGGTCTGCAGGCATTCGAAGAGGCGGAGGCCGTAATGCAGGTCGGCGTCGGTGAAATTCTGCGTTCGCCCCCGGGGCAGTGCCGCGACTGTAAACCCCCATCACGCCCACACGACCTGCAAGGCCAATGGCGAAGCAGCAGGGATGGCTACTTCAAACTGCAGAACCTGGGTACAACCACCGGTGCGGCCCATATGCCCGAGGGCGAACAGGTCACCTTGTACCGAATAACAGCGGTCAGCCAGCAACTGGCAGCCCGTCAGGTCCTGGAAGCCGTCTACGCCATACCCATCGCTCAACCACAGGCCCCGCAGCGCATCCTCTGGCGGCAAAGACTGAGGCAAGACTGACATGCAGCAAGGTATGACCCTGATCGAGTTGTTGATTGTCGTGGCCGTGACCGGCATTCTGGCAGCCATTGCCTACCCCAGTTACAGCGACCAGCTCAGGCGAGCCGCACGCAGCGAAGTGGTTGGCCTGCTGCATGACGCCGCCTTGCGCCTGGAGCGCCACCGCGTGCGCACCGGGCATTACGCCGAGGGCGACCCGCAATTGCCCGCCGCCAACCGCCATTACCGCCTGCAGGCCCAACGCGACAGCGACACCTTCACGCTGACCGCCCACCGGCTGCCCGATGGCCTGATGGCCGATGATCGCTGTGGCGACTTTCAGCTCGACCACGTTGGCGTGCAGAGCAATCCGGGTGCTGCTGAAAGCAGCGAGCGCTGCTGGGGAAGCTGAAGGTTGAATGATGCCCAGGCATCGCGGAATTACTTCAGGTGTTGGATCGACAGATGAGCAAGCAAGTAGTGGTGGTTGGCGGCGGGGTGATCGGCCTGCTGACCGCGTTCAACCTGGCGGCGAAGGTCGGCCAGGTGGTGGTGTGTGACCAGGGCGAAGTTGGCCGCGAGTCCTCCTGGGCCGGTGGCGGCATCGTTTCGCCGTTGTACCCCTGGCGCTACAGCCCGGCGGTAACCGCGCTGGCGCATTGGTCGCAGGATTTTTATCCCCAGCTGGGCGAGCGCCTGTTCGCAACCACGGGTATCGACCCAGAGGTGCACACCACTGGCCTGTACTGGCTCGACCTGGACGATGAAGCCGAGGCGCTGGCCTGGGCCAAGCGCGAACAGCGGCCACTCAGCGCTGTGGATATCTCCGCCGCCTACGATGCGATACCGGTGCTTGGCCCGGGTTTCAAGCATGCGATCTTCATGGCCGGTGTGGCCAACGTGCGTAACCCGCGGCTGGTGAAGTCACTCAAGGCGGCGTTGCTGGCGCTGCCCAACGTGACCTTGCGCGAGCACTGCGAGGTCAGCGGCTTCGTTCATGAGAACGGGCGCGTGTCAGGCGTACAGACAGCTGACGGTGTGCTCAAGGCGGATGAAGTGGTGCTCAGTGCCGGCGCCTGGAGCGGTGACCTGCTGCGCACCCTGGGGCTGGAACTCCCGGTCGAACCGGTGAAGGGCCAGATGATCCTGTTCAAGTGCGCAGAGGATTTCCTGCCGAGCATGGTGCTGGCCAAGGGGCGCTACGCGATCCCGCGTCGTGACGGGCACATTCTGGTGGGCAGTACATTGGAGCATGCCGGCTACGACAAGACCCCGACCGAGGACGCGCTGGCCAGCCTCAAGGCTTCGGCCATCGAACTGCTGCCAGAACTCAAGGATGCCACGGTGGTGGGGCACTGGGCCGGACTGCGGCCAGGCTCCCCGGAAGGCATTCCCTACATCGGGCCGGTGCCAGGGCATGACGGTTTGTGGCTGAACTGCGGGCATTACCGCAACGGGCTGGTGCTGGCGCCGGCTTCGTGCCAATTGTTCACCGATTTGCTCACAGGAGCCGAGCCGATCATCGACCCGGCGCCGTATGCGCCAGTGGGGCGTCTGGGCTGAGATCCCTTAAGCGGCGGTTCGTCGGGGAGCCGAACTGCCGCTGTAGAAGTTTCCTACAAGCTTTGTAGCAGGCAGTCACCTACCTATCAGTACGCCATCCAATCTATCCTTCGTGCGCCCTCGACCGCGTCCAATCGCAAGTGCGTCCAAGCCTATTACCCATTCAGCAGTGCTGGGCGGGTCAAGAAGAACCTGATCCAGGCCCTGCCTGGGAAGGATTTGAAGAAATGCATGTACTGACTTTTAGCCAGGCTCGCGCCGACCTGAAGCAGACAATGGATGATGTATGCCGGGACCATGAGCCCGCGATCATTACGCGCCTGCGCGGTGAGCCGGTGGTCATGATTTCGCTTGAGGACTACAACGGCATGCAGGAGACGCTGTATCTCCTTGGCTCTTCTGCCAATGCCAAGCGTATGCGTGCATCCATTGATCAGCTGCGGTCGGGCAAAGCTGCTACCCATGAGCTGTCCATCGATGAATATGAAGTCAAAACAACGGAACAAGACTGAAGCGCACAATGCTGTAAGTGTTGCGATCACGTCTCGTCGCATCACCCGCGAACACCGGCTGGTCTACCTCTTCGAAGGGGGGCAGATGACAATCCTGCAGTGCCGGTATCACTACGACGATTGATCTGCACCGCCTTCGCATCGATGGGGTGAGGGCTCAGCCCTGTCGGCCAGGCCCTTGCTGCAAGTGCGCCTGGCTGCAATACCAGTCATTGCCCTGCTGCAGCGCCCGGTCGTCGGGCAGGTGCACGCCGCAGTGGGCGCAGCGCACCATCTTCAGTGGCGCGTCGAGCTTCGGCTCGGCGTGCGACTGCTGGCTGACTTTGAACTTGCGCCACAGCCAGAGCGCGGCGGCGATCAGGGCGATCCAGAAAAGTAGGCGAACCATGGTGTCCAGCTTGTTGGTTGTAGAAGCCGACAGTCTAGGACGCGGCCATAAAAAAAGGGAGGCCTCAGGCCTCCCTTTCTCGTCGTGCTTGGATCAGTCGAACAGGCCAAAGGTCATGTAGCTGAACCACGAGCGGTCCTGTTCAGCTTCCTTCGGACCGGCCGGCACGATCGGGTCGCCGTTCTCGTCTTTAGGCAGCAGCTCTTGCGGCATCTCGTCGCGCGCGTCCTGGAACTGCTTGACCACGTCCTGGTTGGCACGGGTTTCACCCGGCGGCAGCGGGGTTTCGGTCTCGATCAGGCCCAGGGTGGCCTTGGACAGCCAGCTGCGGCCGTCAGACTCGGTCTGCTTGGGCTCGAACTGGCCATCGACCAGGCTCGGGTGGTCAGGGTAGTTGAGCTTGAGGGTTTCCAGGCTGGTGGCAGCCAGGTCGTCCAGGTGCATCTTCTGGTACGACTCGACCATGATCGCCAGGCCGTCGCCGACCGATGGGGTTTCCTGGAAGTTCTCGACCACGTAGCGGCCACGGTTGGCAGCGGCCACGTAAGCCTGGCGGCCCAGGTAGTAGTCGGCCACATGGATTTCGTAGGCGGCCAGCAGGTTGCGCAGGTAGATCATGCGCTGCTTGGCGTCTGGCGAGTAGCGGCTGTTGGGGAAGCGGCTGGTCAGCTGGGCGAACTCGTTGTACGAGTCGCGGGCGGCACCCGGGTCACGCTTGGTCATGTCCAGCGGCAGGAAACGCGCCAGCAGGCCACGGTCCTGGTCGAACGAAGTCAGGCCCTTGAGGTAGTAGGCGTAGTCGACGTTCGGGTGCTGCGGGTGCAGGCGGATGAAGCGCTCGGCGGCCGATTTGGCAGCCTCAGGCTCGGAGTTCTTGTAGTTGGCGTAGATCAGCTCGAGCTGCGCCTGGTCGGCGTAGCGGCCGAACGGGTAGCGCGACTCCAGGGCCTTGAGCTTGTTCACGGCGCTGGTGTAGCTGGAGTTGTCCAGGTCAGCCTGCGCCTGTTGATACAGCTCGGCCTCACTGAGGTTCTCGTCAATGACTTCCTTATTGGAGGAACAGGCCGCGGTGAGCCCGAGGATGGCGATCAGCAGCAGGTGTTTCACTTGCATGGCGGCTTGCGTCCCTTTGACGGCCGCTGTCTTGGGCGGTGCCGTCCTGTTATGATGAGCGCCCCGGCCAACCCCGGGACAAAAGAAGCCGTATTTAACCACAAGCTCGCAGCCGAAACCAAAGGCTGTGCGCCCGCCGAATCGAGCATGTCCGAGATCATTCAACTTAGCGCAGAGGTCCCGTCCGAACTGGGCGGTCAACGCCTCGACCAGGTCGCCGCCCAATTGTTCGCCGAGTATTCGCGTTCGCGGCTTACTTCGTGGATCAAAGAGGGCCGCCTGACGGTCGATGGCGCGGTCGTGCGCCCTCGGGACATCGTCCATGGTGGCTCTCAGCTCTTCCTGGAGGCCGAACAAGAGGCCCAGGGTGAGTGGATTGCAGAAGACATCGAGCTGGATATCGTCTACGAAGACGACCACATCATGGTGATCAACAAGCCTGCCGGGCTGGTTGTGCACCCGGCCGCCGGGCATGCCAGTGGTACGCTGCTCAATGCGTTGCTGCATCACGTGCCAGACATCGTCAACGTACCGCGCGCCGGTATCGTTCACCGCCTGGACAAAGACACCACCGGTCTGATGGTCGTGGCCAAGACCCTGCAGGCGCAGACCAAGCTGGTCGAGCAGATGCAAGCCCGCAAGGTCAGCCGCATCTACGAGTGCATCGTGATTGGCGTAGTGACCGCTGGCGGCAAGATCGATGCCCCGATCGGTCGCCACGGCGGCATGCGCCAGCGCATGGCGGTAACCGACGGCGGCAAGCCGGCGGTCAGCCACTACCGTGTGCTCAAGCGCTTCCGTTCGCACACCCACGTGCGCGTGAAGCTGGAAACCGGCCGTACCCACCAGATTCGCGTGCACATGGCCCATGTCGGTTTCCCGCTGGTCGGTGATCAGACCTACGGCGGGCGCTTCCGCATTCCGCCAGCTGCCAGCGCAACCATGGTCGAGGCGGTGAAGACCTTCCCGCGTCAGGCGCTGCATGCGCGTTTCCTCGCGTTGGCCCACCCGATCACCGGTGAAATCATGAAGTGGGAGTCGCCGCTGCCGGACGACTTCGTCTGGTTGCTGTCGCTGCTCAACCAGGACCGCGAGAGCTTTATCGGATGAACGGCCTGACGCAGTCGCTGCTGTTCCCCGACTGGCCCGCCCCGGCCTCGGTTCGCGCCTGCGTCACTACCCGTGCGGGCGGCATCAGCCTGCCGCCCTACGAATCTTTCAATCTCGGCGATCACGTGGGCGATGACCCGGTCGCGGTCGCCGAGAACCGCCGTCGCCTGAGTGACGCCTTCACCATCCAGCCAGCCTGGCTCAAGCAGGTGCATGGCCTGGTGGTGGCGGATGCCGACCCGGCCGTGGTGGCCGAAGCCGATGCCAGCTGGACTGACCAGCCTGGTATTGCCTGCACCGTGATGACCGCCGATTGCCTGCCGGCGCTGTTCTGTGACCGCGCCGGTACTCGCGTGGCCGCAGCGCATGCTGGCTGGCGCGGGCTGGCGGGCGGCGTGCTTGAGGCGACGCTTGATCGCCTGGCGCTGGCGCCTGAAGAGGTGCTGGTGTGGCTCGGGCCGGCTATTGGCCCCAAGGCCTTCGAAGTGGGGCTGGAAGTGCGCGATGCCTTTACCGCCGTGCATCCTGAAGCGGCCAGGGCCTTCGTCGATGGCGAACGGCCGGGCAAGTTGATGGCTGACATCTATGAGCTGGCGCGCATTCGCCTGGCGGCGCGTGGGGTGACGGCAGTTTATGGCGGTGGGTATTGCACGGTCAGTGATGACCGCTTCTTCTCTTATCGCCGCACCCCTCAGGGTGGGCGCTTCGCCTCGCTGGTCTGGCTGGACCCGCGTTAGCCTGTAGCGGACTCTCGCGGATAAATCCGCACCTCAATGGATGCGAAACCTGAGGTGCGGATTCATCCGCGATCGCCCCAGCGTTAATCCAACAGGTTGATCAAGGTCAACCCCGCTACGCTTGAATCTTCCAGAATCACCCTTATCTATAAGGTCATCTCAGGCAGGTTTCTTCATAAACAGGCGCTGTCCATCGCTCCGACCTGCCCTTTAAAGGAAGGTACCCCATGCGAATAGACCGTTTGACCAGCAAGCTCCAGCTTGCAATATCCGATGCCCAATCCCTGGCCGTTGGCATGGACCACCCAGCCATCGAGCCCGTGCACCTGTTGCAGGCGCTGCTCGAACAGCAGGGCGGTTCGATCAAGCCGCTGCTGATGCAGGTTGGCTTCGACATCAACAACCTGCGCCAGGCGTTGGTGAAAGAACTCGACCAATTGCCGAAAATCCAGAACCCCACTGGCGACGTGAACATGTCGCAGGACCTGGCGCGCCTGCTCAACCAGGCCGACCGCCTGGCCCAGCAGAAGGGCGACCAGTTCATTTCCAGCGAACTGGTGCTGCTCGCCGCCATGGACGAGAACAGCAAGCTCGGCAAGCTGCTGCTCAGCCAAGGTGTGTCCAAGAAGGCCCTGGAAAACGCCATCAACAACCTGCGCGGCGGTGCGGCGGTGAATGACGCCAACGCCGAAGAGTCGCGCCAGGCCCTGGACAAGTACACCGTCGACCTGACCAAGCGCGCCGAAGAAGGCAAGCTTGACCCGGTGATCGGCCGTGACGACGAAATCCGCCGCACCGTGCAGGTGCTGCAACGTCGAACCAAAAACAACCCGGTGCTGATCGGTGAGCCTGGCGTGGGTAAAACCGCCATTGCCGAAGGCCTGGCACAGCGCATCATCAACGGCGAAGTGCCCGATGGCCTGAAAGGCAAGCGCCTGCTGGCGCTGGACATGGGGGCGCTGATCGCCGGTGCCAAGTACCGCGGCGAGTTCGAAGAGCGCCTCAAAGGCCTGCTCAACGAGCTGTCCAAGCAGGAAGGCCAGATCATCCTGTTCATCGACGAGCTGCACACCATGGTCGGCGCTGGTAAAGGCGAGGGCGCCATGGACGCCGGCAACATGCTCAAGCCGGCCCTGGCCCGTGGCGAGCTGCACTGCGTTGGCGCCACCACGCTCAACGAATACCGCCAGTTCATCGAGAAGGATGCGGCACTGGAGCGGCGCTTCCAGAAAGTGCTGGTGGAAGAGCCGAGCGAAGAAGACACCATCGCCATCCTGCGTGGCCTGAAAGAGCGCTATGAAGTGCACCACAAGGTGGCCATCACCGACGGTGCGATCATTGCCGCCGCCAAGCTCAGCCACCGCTACATCACCGACCGCCAGCTGCCGGACAAGGCCATCGACCTGATCGACGAAGCGGCCAGCCGTATCCGCATGGAGATCGACTCCAAGCCGGAAGTGCTCGACCGCCTCGACCGTCGCCTGATCCAGCTGAAGGTGGAATCCCAGGCGCTGAAGAAGGAAGAAGACGAGGCGGCCAAGAAGCGCCTTGAGAAGCTCACCGAGGAAATCGAGCGGCTGGAGCGCGAGTATTCCGACCTGGAAGAAATCTGGGCGTCGGAGAAAGCCGAAGTGCAGGGCTCGGCGCAGATCCAGCAAAAGATCGAGCAGGCCCGCCAAGAGCTCGAAGCCGCCCGTCGCAAAGGCGACCTGAGCCGCATGGCCGAGCTGCAGTACGGGGTGATCCCGGACCTGGAGCGCAGCCTGCAGATGGTCGACCAGCACGGCAAGACCGAGAACCAGTTGCTGCGCAACAAGGTCACCGAGGAAGAAATTGCCGAAGTGGTGTCCAAGTGGACCGGCATCCCGGTGGCGAAGATGCTCGAAGGTGAGCGCGAGAAGCTGCTGAAGATGGAAGAGCTGCTGCACCAGCGGGTGATCGGCCAGGGCGAGGCGGTGACCGCAGTTGCCAACGCCGTGCGCCGTTCGCGTGCCGGGCTGTCCGACCCGAACCGGCCGAGTGGTTCGTTCATGTTCCTCGGCCCTACCGGCGTGGGCAAGACCGAGCTGTGCAAGGCGCTGGCCGAGTTCCTGTTCGACACCGAAGAGGCCATGGTGCGCATCGACATGTCCGAGTTCATGGAAAAACACTCCGTGGCTCGCCTGATCGGCGCCCCACCAGGCTATGTCGGTTACGAAGAGGGCGGTTACCTGACCGAGGCCGTGCGCCGCAAGCCGTACTCGGTGGTGCTGCTGGATGAAGTGGAGAAGGCTCACCCGGATGTGTTCAACGTGCTGCTGCAAGTGCTGGAAGACGGCCGCCTGACTGACAGCCATGGCCGCACCGTGGACTTCCGCAACACGGTGATCGTGATGACCTCCAACCTGGGCTCGGCGCAGATCCAGGAGCTGGTGGGCGATCGCGAGGCCCAACGTGCGGCGGTGATGGACGCGGTGGGTTCGCACTTCCGTCCGGAGTTCATCAACCGCATCGACGAAGTGGTGGTGTTCGAGCCACTGGGCCGCGAGCAGATCGCCGGCATCACCGAGATCCAGCTTGGCCGCCTGCGCAGCCGCTTGCTCGAGCGCGAACTGTCGCTGAGCCTGAGCCCAGAGGCGTTGGACAAGCTGATCGCCGTGGGTTACGACCCGGTGTATGGCGCACGGCCGCTGAAGCGGGCGATCCAGCGCTGGATCGAGAACCCGCTGGCGCAGCTGATCCTGGCTGGCAAGTTCATCCCAGGGGCGGCGATTACCGCCAAGGTAGAAGGCGACGAGATCGTCTTTGCCTGACACCTGCTGCCAATGAGCCCCGCATCTGCGGGGCTTTTTTTACCCGTTTACCCGCGAAGAAGGCGGCACAGGCCCAGCAAAACCGGGGCTTTGCGGATATTTGAGATAACGTGCTGAAATTTTTGAAATTTCTGCTTGCAACTGAAATCGAGTGCCCCTAATATACGCCGCGTTGTCAGGCGCTAAGCGAATCACCAGCAACATCGGTGACCGCAAAACAACTTACAAATCAGTAAGTTGAATGAAAAAAAGTGGTTGACAAGCAAAACGAAGAATGTAGAATAGCCGGCCTCAGCAGCGACAACGCGAAAGCGAAGAAGCCAAAGAGTCCGAAGCTAACACAGGCTTCGAGGTAGTAAAGATGTGCCGAAGTTCAGTTCCGCGATAGCTCAGTCGGTAGAGCAAATGACTGTTAATCATTGGGTCCCTGGTTCGAGTCCAGGTCGCGGAGCCAATCTCGGGGTGTAGCGCAGTCCGGTAGCGCGCCTGCTTTGGGAGCAGGATGTCAGGAGTTCGAATCCCCTCACCCCGACCATTTTCCGGGTCGTTAGCTCAGTTGGTAGAGCAGTTGGCTTTTAACCAATTGGTCGTAGGTTCGAATCCTACACGACCCACCATGTAAAAATGGGCATCTCGATTGAGGTGCCCTTTTTTTTAGCAAGACCTCGGGGTGTAGCGCAGTCCGGTAGCGCGCCTGCTTTGGGAGCAGGATGTCAGGAGTTCGAATCCCCTCACCCCGACCATTTTTGGGTCGTTAGCTCAGTTGGTAGAGCAGTTGGCTTTTAACCAATTGGTCGTAGGTTCGAATCCTACACGACCCACCATGTAAAAAGGGCATCTCGAATGAGATGCCCTTTTTCTTTGCCTCACGAAAATATCAGAGGCTTGCGCGCCCCCTGTGGGAGCCGCGCTTGCCGGCGAAGGGCCGCAAGGCGGCCCCGGCAATCTTCAGTGCAGCTTCAGTCGTGGCTCAGTGCCACGGCCAATCTTGCTACCCAGCATCATCAGTGCCGTGCGGAAGAACCCATACAGCGCCATCTGGTGCATGCGGTACAGCGACACGTAGAACATCCGCGCCAGCCAGCCCTCCAGCTTCACGCTGCCCATCAGGTTACCCATCAGGTTGCCCACCGCCGAGAAGCGCGACAGCGACACCAGCGAACCGTAGTCCTTGTACGCGTAAGTCGGCAGCGCCTTGTTCTCCAGCCGCGCCTTCAGGCTCTGTGCCAGCATCGAAGCCTGCTGGTGCGCGGCCTGGGCCCGTGGTGGCACGTTGCGGTCGCTACCCGGTTGCGGGCACGCGGCACAGTCACCGAAGGCGAAGATGTTGTCATCGCGGGTGGTCTGCAGGGTAGGGCGCACCACCAGCTGGTTGATGCGGTTGGTTTCCAGGCCATCAATGTCCTTGAGGAAGCCCGGTGCACGGATACCCGCCGCCCACACCTTGAGGCTAGCCTGGATCACTTCACCGTCTTTGGTCTTCAGGCCATCCTCGGTCACTTCGCTGACCGCGGCGTTGGTCAGCACCTTCACGCCGAGTTTTTCCAGGGTCTTGTGCACCGGTACGCTGATGCGCTCTGGCAGTGCAGGCAGCACACGCGGGCCGGCCTCGATGAGGGTGATGTGCATGTCCTTGGGCTGGATGCGGTCCAGGCCATAAGCCGCCAGTTCGTGGGCTGCGTGGTGCAGCTCGGCCGCCAGTTCAACACCGGTGGCACCAGCGCCGACGATGGCCACGCTGATCTGCTCGCTGGCCGCGTCACCCGCGTGGGCACGCAGGTAGTGGTTCAGCAACTGCTGGTGGAAGCGCTCGGCCTGCTTGCGGGTGTCGAGGAACAGGCAGTGCTGCGCTGCGCCCAAGGTGCCGAAGTCGTTGGTGTTCGAACCCACGGCAATGACCAGGGTGTCATAGCCCAGGGTGCGCGCAGGCAGCAGCTCGCGGCCCTCTTCATCGAGGGTGGCAGCCAGTTGAATCTGCTTGCCTTCACGGTCCAGGCCGCTCATGCGCCCCAGCTGGAAGTTGAAGTGGTTCCACTTGGCCTGGGCCACGTAGTTCAGTTCGTCTTCCGAGGAGTTCAGCGAGCCGGCGGCCACTTCGTGCAGCAGGGGTTTCCAGATGTGTGTAAGGTTGGCGTCGACCAGGGTGATCTCGGCCTGCTTGCGCTTGCCCAGGCTTTTACCCAGGCGGGTCGCCAGTTCCAGGCCGCCGGCGCCGCCGCCGACAATCACGATGCGATGAGTCATGGGGATATCTCATAAGGTTTACGGAATTCGTGGCCGCAGGGGCCGGCCGCAAACTGCGTGAGGGAAGGGCGAGCGCGAAGCAGCTCATAGCACCAGTTCACTCAGCAGGCGGCTGATCAGACCCAACCCGATGGTCACGGCCAGTACCAGCACAAGGAGCAGCCAGGGCCGAAAAGGCCGGCGCTCGACTTGGTGCTGGGGGGCTCGCAGATACTCATCGACACGACGCTGATCTTCCGGGTTCAGGCGGCTGGTCATGGTGGGCCTCGTCAGGTAGACGTTTGTGACTGCACGAACGCCACAGCGTTCATGCAAGCGCTTCAAACAAATGATAATGCTTTCTATCCCTGGCGCCGAGTTTACGCCATCGCAAAGACTCTCGGCAGTGGATCAAAGACTGATGCCCACGTCGAAGACGATGCTGCGCCCCAGGTTGCCGCGCAAAAAATCCGGCGCGTCGGGGTGGGCGAACAGCACCCGGGCGAAGGTCGGCCCGACCAGCGACAACGAGCGCCAGCCCTGGCGCAGGTATTCGGTGGGCGGCGGGAAGTGGGTGTTGAGGTCGAGCACTTCGCGCTTGAGGCTGGCGAAGGCGATGATGTCCAGCTCACCCAGGTCCAGCCCGCGCTCGCGGTAGTTGTGCGCCTTCTTGCGCAGGGTCGGTGCCAGGCGCCCGAGCAGCTCGGCGGCAGCGATGCGCCGGGGGCGGGCTTCGCGGCGCACCAGCTGGGCCAGGGAAAAGGCACTGCGCCGGCGTTGCAGCTCTTCACGCCATTCGTCGTTGAGGCGGCGGCCTTCGTCGAGCACAAAGAACACCTCGAATGCCGCATCGCGGAACAGCACGTCCGGGGGCTCCTGGCCGGCCGGGGTGAAGTCCTCGCTGCGGTAAGGGATGTTCAGCCCTTGCAACAGGCGCTGGCACACCCATCGCTCCCGCTCCCACTTGCGGGCGTTGGAGAGAAAGGCATTGGCTTGTTCGGCCTGGATGGTAAGCAGGCGCAGGTAGTCTGAGTCATCCATGGGAACAAGCTTAGCCGCTAATCGATGACGGTAAGATGCTGTTTGCGCGTGGGAAACGGGGCAGGGTGTAGACTCAGTTTGTCTGCATGGCCGAAAGGGATAGGTTCCAGGTGATCAGCGCGCAGGTTTTATCCACAACCAGCCTTGCCCTGGGTTGGCTCGGTTATGTGCCCTTGTTGATCTGGGCTGCCAGCCGCACGCGCTGGGTGGAGCTGGTGACCGACCGGCGCCGCCAGCACCTGCTGTTTGGCACGGTGTTCTGCCTGTTTGCCCTGTGGCTGGTCAGGCGTGATTTCGATACGGGCGTGTCCTACCACTTCATCGGCATGACGGCGGTGACCTTGCTGCTGGACTGGCCGCTGGCCGTTCTGGGCGGTTGCCTCGCCCAATTGGGGTTGCTGGCGCTGGGGCGGCAGGACCTTGCGGCGCTTGGGGTCAACGGCTTGCTGCTGGTGGGCTTGCCGGTGCTGATTACCGAAGTGTGCGCGATCCTGGTCGAGCGCGCGCAACCGCGCAACCTGTTTGTTTATATCTTCTGCTCGGGCTTCTTTCCCGCTGCGCTGACGGTGCTGATTTGCGTGCCGGTGGCGTTGGGGGTGTTATGGCTGGACGGGCGCTTTGCGATGCCGGAGTGGCTCAGCGATTTTATCGGCTACCTGTGGTTGATGATGTTCCCGGAGGCGTTCATCAACGGCATGGTGATCAGTGCGTTGGTGGTGTTTTGCCCGGAATGGCTGGAGACATTCAACCGCACTCGATACTTACAGGCGCCGTGGAAGGAGGATGAGCGCTGATTTCTTTATTTGCTGTACCGGCCTCTTCGCGGGTTCACCCGCGAAAAGGCCGGCACAGGCAGCCTAGGGCTCAGTTTAGTGCCGAGGCTCCAGCTCTCCCGAGAACAGCTCATCCTCAGCATCCGGCGCCACCGGAATCTTGTGCTCCTCGGCCGCCCAGGCCCCCAGGTCAATCAGCTTGCAGCGATCGGAACAGAATGGCCGGAACGCGTTTTTCTCGTTCCATTCCACAGGTGCGCCACAGGTCGGGCAATCGACGGTCAATGGCTGGCTCATGGCTGGCCTCCTCGTAAAGTCAGGTAAAAGTGGTGCAGGCGGTCAATCTGCTCGTACAGTGCGGCGAGGTGGCCGTCATTGACCACCACATCGTCGGCATGGCCCAGGCGCTCCTCACGGGCCAGCTGGGCCTTGAGAATGGCCTGCACCTGCTCGGGGCTGGTGTTGTCGCGTGCCAGGGTGCGCGACACCTGCAGCGCTTGCGGCACATCGATCACCAGCACGCGCTGCACCTTCTGGTGCTGGCCCGACTCGATCAGCAGCGGCGACACGTACACCGCATAGGGCGACTCGGCCTTGGCCAGGTAACTGAAGATCTCCTGCCCGATCAGCGGGTGCAGCAATTGCTCCAGCCACTTGCGCTGAGCCGGGTCGGCGAAGATCAGCTGGCGCAAGGCCGCACGATCAAGCTGGCCATCGTCCTGCAGCACGCCGGGGCCGAAGCGCTCGACGATGCTCGCCAGTGCCGGGCGGCCGGGTTCGACCACCCAGCGCGCCGCCTGGTCGGCATCGACCAGGTGCACGCCAAGTTCGACGAAGCGCTCGGCGGCGGCGCTCTTGCCGCTGCCGATACCGCCGGTCAGCCCGAGAATCCAGGGGGTGAAGGCCTTGGTGGTCATCACATTCCAAACAGTTGCAGGTAGAAGGCGTATATTTCATCACCCCAGAGCACAGCAATCCACCCTGCAATGGCCAGATAAGGGCCAAAGGGTATGGCCGTGCCGACGGATTGCCTGCGCACGCGCAGCAGGCACAGGCCCGCCACCACCCCGATCACCGATGACAGCAGCAAGGTCACCGGCAATACCTGCCAACCGCCCCAGGCACCGATCAGCGCCAGCAGCTTGAAGTCGCCATAGCCCATGCCCTCCTTGCCGGTGATCAGCTTGAACACCCAGTACACCGACCACAGGCTCAGGTAACCGGCCACCGCGCCCCACAGTGCATCGGGCAACGGCACCACGGTGTCGAATGCGTTGACGATCAAGCCCAGCCACAGCGTCGGCAGCACGATGACATCGGGCAGAATCTGCTGGTCATGGTCGATCAGGCTCAGTGCCAGTAGCCCCCAGCTCAGCAGCAGCAGGGCCAGCGCCTCGATACTTGCGCCGGAATGCCAGGCCACCACCATCGACAACAGTGCACAGGCCAGCTCGACCAATGGATATCGCGCACTGATCGGCTGCTTGCAGGCGGAGCAGCGCCCGCGCAATGCCAGGTAACTCAGTACCGGGATGTTCTCCCAGGCGCGAATCGCGTGTTTGCAATGTGGGCAGTGGGAGGCGGGGAGGGACAAGTTGAAGCGTTCGTGCGCGGTGGTCGGCAGGCCCAGCACCTCCTGCGCCTCACGCTGCCACTGGCGCTCGAGCATGATCGGCAGGCGATGCACCACCACGTTGAGGAAACTGCCCACCAACAGGCCGAGCACCGCCGCCAGGGTGATGAAGTACGCCGGCTGCTCGGCCAGCAAAGTCCATGAAGTCATGTTCAGATCAAGCTACCCAACTGGAAGATCGGCAGGTACATCGCCACCACCAGGCCACCGACCAGCAAGCCCAGGATCAGCACGATGGCCGGCTCCAGCAGGCTGGTCAACTGGTCCAGCGTCTGGCTGACCTGTTCCTCGTAATGGCTGGCGGATTTTTCCAGCATCTGGTCCAGCGTGCCGCTGGATTCACCGATGGCGGTCAGCTGTACCAACAATGGCGGAAACAGCGGTTCATTGGCCATCGCCTGATTCAGCGCCTGGCCGTTGGCCATTCCCTGGCGCAAGCGCTGCACCGCCTGCTCGTGCAGGCCATCGCCGCAGGCCTTGGCCACGGTGCCCAGCGCATCCAGCAACGGCACCCCGGCAGCATAGGACGTGGCCAGGGTGCGGGCAAAGCGCGCCAGGGCGGCCTGGCTCAACAGCTTGCCGAACACAGGAAAGCGCAAGGCCTGTGCAGTTATCCACAGGCGTGCTGGCGCATGCTTTTTATACAGTCGGGTCACGCCGAGCCCCAGGCCAACCGCGCTGCCCAACAGCAGCGGCGCATAGCGCCCCAGCCCTGTGGACAAGTCGATCACCCACTGGGTGAAGGCCGGCAGCGCGGCATCGAAACCGGCAAACAGGCTCTCGAAACGCGGAATCACCTCCAGCAACAACACCGCCGAAACCCCCAACCCGGTCAGCAACAGCAGTAACGGATAGAGCATCGCCTTGCGCACGCGTTTACGCAGCACCTGGCGCTGCTCCAGCATCCCCGCCAGTTGTTCCAGCTGCCGATCAAGCGTACCGGACTGCTCGCCCACGCGAATCAGGTTGCAGTACAACCCATCGAACCACGCCGGATGGCGCTGCAGCGCATCCGCCAGCCCCAGGCCCGAGGCCACATCCCGTTTCAATTTATCCAGCAAAGCTGCCTGCCCCGCACTGCAGCCGCTGCGCCCCATCACCTCGAAGGCCTGCAACAGCGGCACCCCGGCCTTGAGCAAGGTCGCCAGCTGCCGGCTGAAGCCTGCCGGGTCGGTTTTTTCGCGAGCCTTGGGCAAACGCCATTCAAACCCGCCAGCCGCCCGCAGGCTGACCACGCGGATGCCCTGGCGCTGCAAGCCGGCCCGCGCATAGGCCGGGCTGCGCCCGCTGACCTGGCCGCTGACTGCGGCGCCACTGGCATCGGTGCCGCGCCAGGTATAGAGGTGTGTGGATGGGTTCATGCAAAGGTCCTTTTCGGCTCGTGCGACAAGCCTGGAAACAGCTTGTCGCGTCCATGAGCGGGCGTGCGTCCGTGATGCTCACTAGAGTAGTTCAGCGAAGATGACGCCCTGGCGGGCAGGGGTGACAAAAGGTGTCTGTTCAGGCCTACTGCGCCGCTGCCAGTTGGGGGCGAGCCTGACCTCCACGAGTACACGTATCAAAAAGGAAAACGTTCATGAAAGGGCAACGCGGTATCACCCTGATCGAACTGATGATCGTCGTCGCGATCATCGGCATTCTGGCGACCATCGCCTTACCGATGTACACCAACCACCAGTCCCGCACCAAGGCTGCAGCCGGGTTGCTGGAGATCAGCGCGCTGAAGACGGCGATGGAGCTGCGGTTGAATGAAGGCAAGGATGTGGGGAGTGTGGCTGAGTTGGGTGGCCAGCCGGCTACGGCGAACTGTGCGATCACGGTCAGCAGCAAGGCGGCGGACGGAACTGGAACGATTGTGTGCACCTTGGTTGATGCACCGGCCAATGCGGTGGGCAAGAGCCTGACCCTGACCCGCTCGCCTGCTGGTTGGGCCTGCACTACCAATATCGAGGAAGACCTCGCGCCGAAGGGCTGCAAAGCGCTCTGAGGGAAGGGGAATAAGGCCGGGGAAACAGGGGTTTACGCGGCGGGTGCGGCAGTGGTACGTTGCGCTACACGCCGGTGTAGCTCAGTCGGTAGAGCAGCGCACTCGTAACGCGAAGGTCGCAGGTTCGATTCCTGTCTCCGGCACCAGTTCAGGTTCCAGCGAAGGCTACCAAAATCTCTGGAACCCCCGTAAAACCCGCCTTCTGGCGGGTTTTTTCGTTATGGCGTTCCGTCGGAATCCGACAGCTGCCAGCCGATTTAGGGGTAACGTTTGGGATAAAGTCGATTCGATAAAGGGGTTTACCCTTATGGCTCGTACTACTGCTCCCCTGACTGACACCGCATGCCGCTCGGCCAAGCCTACTGACCGCCCCTACAAGCTTTTCGACGGTGACGGTCTTTACCTCCTCGTTTACCCCAATGGCCGCAAAGGCTGGCGCTTTCGGTATGTGAAACCGGATGGGCGAGAGGGGCTGACCTCGTTTGGCAACTATCCCGTCATTGGTCTCGCAGATGCTCGGCAGAAGCGTCTGGAGACCAAGCGGATGCTGGCTGAGGGCATTGATCCGATTGAATCCAAGCAACAGGCCAAGGCCGAGGCGGTTGTCAGAGGCCACACATTCGAGCGCGTTGCCTTGGACTGGCATAAGGAAATGTCCGTGAAGTGGGCGCCTGGCCATTCCAGGACCGTGCTGAGTCGTTTGAAGACTCACGTATTCCCGCTGCTAGGCGCACGCGCCATCGTTGATCTGGATACCTTCGATCTCATGCAGCCGCTTGAGGCGATCAAGAAACGTGGCACGATCGATGTGGCTTTGAGGGTACAAAACTACCTCCAAAGCATCATGCGTGAGGCGAAGCGGCTGCGGCTGATCACGGTGAACCCTGCATATGACCTTGAGGGTTTCATCAGCGCACCACGGGTTACTCACCGGCCTGCACTCCCGCTCTCTCGTTTGCCTGAGTTGATGGACCGCATCGAGAACTACAAGGGACGCACGCTCACTCGGCTGACAGTCATGCTGTCGCTGCATGTGTTTGTTCGGTCCAGCGAATTGCGCTTCGCACGCTGGAGTGAATTCGACCTGAAGCGCGGTATATGGGAGATACCTGATACGCGGCCCGCGTTGGACGGCGTCCCGTATTCGACACGAGGGACGAAGATGGCAGGTGACATCCATCTTGTCCCTCTGTCACCGCAAGCGGTGGTGTTGCTCGAACAGATTCATGCGATCACGGGGTACTTCGATCTGGTGTTCACCAGTGACGCTCGCTCGTGGAAGCCTATGTCCGAGAACACGGTCAACAGCGCTTTGCGGAACATGGGCTATGACACCAAGACCGAAATCTGCGGGCATGGCTTTCGATCCATGGCGTGCAGTGCCTTGGTCGAATCCGGGCTGTGGTCAGAGACGGCTATTGAGCGGCAGATGAGCCACAGGGAGCGCAATAACGTTCGGGCGGCGTATATCCACAAGGCCGAGTTCCTGGAGGAACGGCGATTGATCATGAGTTGGTGGAGTCGTTACCTCGAAGCGAACCGGCAGGAGCATATCTCGCCGCATGAGTTCGCGACTCAGTCCGGGGCAAACGTATCGAGCCTTAGAGCAAGGCGTGGCGCAGTCGAGTGAGCGCACGGCTTTGAAAGTTCGGTGATTTGCTTTCCATGCGGGTCCATCCAAACAGGGCTGCAAAGCCGCCCTGTTTGGATGGACCTCACCTAAAAAATCAAAAACACCAAATCGGTCACTGGAAACCACGGGATTCCGTACACGCCCCATGCCATTTTCAACCACAAAATCCTGCAAGCGAGTCGCTTGACCCCCTCGGATTGCGGGCGTAGAAAAGACAGTGCAAAGGCTGTCGTTGACAGCACTCCAGGTGACCCGAGCCTTAAAGGTCACGCCGCTCTGGCGGTGGCTCTCCCCAAGGGCGATTCGCATCCGGCAGCTCGCCCGGTCACTACCCATGTGATGGATGCTCTTACACATATGGCGCTCATGCGCCGATACCCCGTACCTAACTGCCCTGCAGCAACCTATCCGCCTGGCCGAATATTGCGCCAACCTGTGCCCGTCTCTTTCTTCTGGAAAGAGACGGGCACTTCTAACACTGCTCCAGCCCTGATCGCACAAGGCTTTGCGGCATTCCCCCTCGTGACAACCGGCGTGACAAACGCCGATGTCACCAGCAACAGCGCTGTAGATGATGGTGCCGCAGACCAAGGAATGGACTGCACCTGATTGACAGTCAGGCATGCCCCGGTCATCGCATTGCTGCCTGCACATGGCTCAGGATCTTCAGGCGCTGGTCTCGTCGGCCAGTGCTGCCTCCACCCGCCCACCGGTAACGGTGTTCAGGAGGCCAGATCATGAGATGCCCTCGCTCCCGGATGTAAGGAGCCGCCAGTCCCGCGTAGTGGACATTCCCCACAGGTCGCAGGGGCCTTGATCCCTGATAACACTCAGCATTCTTGGCGGGATGACGTGGGGCGAGGATTGGAGAACGGTAGATGAGGTGACTGACATGGCATTGGTGGGTAGACGCGATGGCTTGTTTCAAACCAGCCAATCACTGAGAGACTTCTAGTCCTTCATGTTTGGCTCATCGCTGATCGGTGTAGGCAGCGATTTTGATATCTTGATTGTTGGGCCGGCCGGCGACCAGCTGTGCCGGTTGAAGGCAGAGTTAAGGCATGCAGGCCAGGAGTTACCGCTCGACGTACTGTTTATGCTGACGGAAGAGGTAGAGGAGACGGGATTTGTTTCGAGCGAGGGGGGGCATTAGCCAGTTTCGCAACTGGCCGAGTTCAACGGACTGAATCGCTTCAGGTAGCTTAGACACGCTGCGAGTGTCTGCTCCCGGCCAAGAGCGAACACTCGCAAGTCGTTTCTATCTACTCCCAACGACCATCGGCGATTATGAAAAGCGGTTTGTCGTGGACAGTCGCTGAACACCCCATCCATCGTCACCACATTGATGATCCCAAAGCACACCCCGTGACGGAGTGGAGCTCAACGACTCTCCACTCCATATCACTACGTCACAAATGAGAATTGCTCGCATATAATGCCTTCTGGTATGGCGACTTGAATTGTGCTTGTTGAGTTCTGCACTGATTCACTATGATGCTATTTTGGACTCGATGCGAAAAAACATGGAAAGAGTTACAGAGAACATAATTCGCTATTCTGAGTTTTCTCATAAAGACTACTTGCCAGCCTTGCAGTGGCTTAAAGACTTGGGCTTCAATGTAAACAACTCCCGTTATGGAGCCATAATGAGAGAAATAGGCGAGTTTGATGAGGGTGAATACTCCAAGGAATCAGTTTGGGGTTTGTCGGAAATGGATACACTGTATCGCGTGTATTTAGGGTTTTCCGATAATGATTCTCTCTCTAATGTTGGCCTCGGAAAACTTATGAATGGATCGAAATATCTTAAGGATGAGAAAATAGGGGCGTCTGAAAATAGTCGAAACTTTATCTTTGAGTTGCAAATGGCAGAAGTCTTCTCAAGGGCAGGCGCAAAGATTGGGTTTGATACCACGGCAGACTTCAAATTCGAGTTGCCCGGTGGTCGAACCGGCTACGTTGAGTGTAAGCGAGTAACAAGTACAAAAAAGCTAGAGGCAAATTTAAAGGAAGCATATGACCAAATCGAAGTTAGATGTGGCGAGAACGATGTAGGTATAGTGGCCGTTGATATAACGCGATTGATTTGGCAGCATTTCGAGGGTGGTCTCATTAAGTCGAGTATGGATGAGGTCAAAGGCTATTTGCAGCATGCATCTGATGAGGTCACTAAAAGTATAAGAGAAGAGTATGTTTATTGCAGTACCGTTATGGTCATAGGTGTGTATTGCGTTCCGTTTATTTGCAAAGATAACGGCCAGCTTACGTACTACAGAGATATGTCTGTAAGCTTAAAATACTGGGAGAAGCACGCTCGCTCGCCTTATAACCTGAAATTCATTCACAGGGGCGGCCTTGCGTGCTGGATGGCCGACCACTTAAAGTTATCTATGAGCTCTCAGTAGTGAAGAGGGAGCCAGTCGGCTCCATTTTTCATAGGTCAAAGGAGAAAGTATAATCTGGAAACTGTAAAAGTTTGCCGGGAATGCACTCTGCGCGCAGAGATAGAACCTACCAGGTCGACTTGTTTTATTAAGTGTCGATTTATATTTCCAAAGAATCTATGGAGAACTCTCCAATGATGTAATTGGCGTCGACACTACAATCTATTGCCAGTTTGCTGAAATCAATCCGTGCACTGTTAAAAATTCTATTTATCTTTGCGATATTTAGAGTGATACTAGTGAATGCCATCTAAATATTCAAGTTTTTTACAAGCACTGGAGTCAGCGAAGTGTTCCAGTACTACCTTTCGGCCGCCATAAGTTGTGGCTTAACCTGTGTCCTGTCACCATTTTTTAAAAGTAATTATTTCCGGTCATGGTGCTGGCTTTAATTTGTTATTCAGGCTTTTGTTACGTGGTGGGTCTGTTTTAGCGAAATTCGAGGTTAGACCACCATTATTTTAGATTTCGCCAAATTCCATTTTTCTTGGGTTTCTTGAGCTTGACTCTAAACTTAATAAAGGCGGTCTAAAAATAAAACATGCAGATCTTTCTGTCGAATAAAAAGGACTTTCTATAAGCGCCGAGGCCAGTCTAAAGATCTCAAATGACGATCAGAGTAATAAATTACTCATGATTGATCAGTGTTAGTATTCCATGCCCTTGCTATCATTATTGTTTTTTTGGCTTTTAGTGCGTTTTTTTCTAGGTTTTGTTTCTGGTGTGTACTCGAGGCCATTGACATCAATCTTAATTCCGGAAAGCTTGCTGCAGGCAACACCCTCAATGAAGCTATCTCTTACGTCCCCGTGAATACAAGACAAAATTTGATCTAAAAAATAGTCATCAAAATCTATGCTATCTTTTTGCCATAGCTCCGTTGCAGGGTCGCCAATTTTAACCGTTGGCATTGCGCCACTGATATTTGGCGCCTCAAGTATAATGTAGCTATTTGTAATGCGGGCCATCTTTTTGCACTGATCAATTAATCGAGTATTTTCAGATTTTGACAGATTATCTATCGAGCCATTTTTTGCTTGAGAAATAATGGCTTTATTTATCGGGCGCTCCACTGCTTTACTCTGAAATACGATCGCAAAGTCGGCGCCATATTTGCTTTCTGCAGACCCCGCACCGCGATCAGCAATAATCGTAGGCGTAAATTGTATGAAGCCATTGTCTTTTCCAATATATAGCGTTCCATCAAGCCTCGCAATAAATGCATCCACGTACGCACTTTCCTGTAAGTAACGCCTCCTGTCTAAGTTTTTGCAAGCGCTTCGGAAGTGCTCTTTAATTCTGATTCTGATTTCTTCGTCATTCATGATCAATAGACTCGGCAAAATTATAATTTACAATGCGCAAGATAAAATATTAAGCGGCAGTTTATTTTCTATGTATGAGTGTTTATATTGTATATAAATGTATAAGTTCTTGTCGGGCGACAGCGCCCCTAATAAGAGAGCAAGCAGTAAGGTAGTTACTCGTCAGGGACTACTCCCTGTTTGCTCTTCGTTTTCTCGTTCGTAACTCCTGCGCTTTAAGTTGGGGAATCCATGTCACAGGAACCGTATTATTCGGATCGGTTCTGTCAAAGCCGAATTTTATTTCATAGACATATTCGGCTTTCAAATGATTTTGCTGGGTGGCGGAAGGCTCCTACACTTCCAACCTTCACGCATCTTATCTTACTGAACGAATAGTGCTGCTTGATCACTGTCTTCTCCTGGCCGTTAGGGATTCTCCGTTCAAGTCAGCACAGGCCGTCTGACCTGTGCTGAAATAGCCCTCCGTCCAACACCCCTCTACAAGCCCTCTATCCCATGAGTCAGATGAGCTTTTCCGATTTTGAGTACGCCGGTAAGCGCAAGCAAACCCGTCGCGAGCGTTTCCTGGCTGAGATGGAGCAGGTGGTGCCGTGTAGCGGTTTGGTGGCATTGATCGAGCCGCATTACTCAAAGGCCGGCGGTGGTCGCAAGCCGTACCCATTGGAAACCATGCTGCTTGTTCATCTGCTGCAGAACTGGTTCTCGTTGAGCGACCCAGCCATGGAAGAGGCGCTGTACGAGATCACTTCGATGCGCCAGTTTGCTCGCCTGACGCTCAGCGCTCCGATCCCCGAAGACACGACAATCATGAATTTCCGGCACCATGATCAAAATACATCGAGCACCACTTCCACTTGCGATGGCAATATGCAATCATCGCGCACAAGGGACTGTTATCTGATGGTGGCTCATGCGTGTCAAAGAAATTTATCTTTCCAAACTTTATGGAATTTATAATCACCGTATTTATCTAGATGGTGATGGGCTTACCATTATTCATGGGGCAAATGGAGTCGGTAAAACAGCCGTCCTTAAATGTCTAAAATTTATTTTTGACTGGGATCTTGAGGGGCTATCGAAAATTCCATTTCGACTCTGCCGGATAGAAATGGATAATGGGCTCATAATTTCAGCGGAAAGACCGCCTCGGGCAACTGAGGACGGTAAGCCGAGTTTTTCTGGCCCTGTCGACATAACTTTTCGTCGGCCTGATGGTTCAGTTGAGCATGCTCAAGTGCTCGATCCAAAAATGCTCGAGTTTTCTGAAAATATTGCAGAGGGTAAGCCGTGGCTAAGTAAAATACGAAAAGGCTTGTGGCAAGATCTTCGTGATGGGACTCTAGTCGAAGCCCAAGATGTCATTGCGGAATATCTGCCCGGCACTAAGAAAAAGAAGAAAAGCAATACTGCTTTTTTTGACAATATCCGAAATACTTTCAGCGTAAAAATCATCGATACTCATCGACTATCTGGCTTAAGTATTGACGATAAGAATGGTGCAAAGGTTTTAGACTGCGCCATCGACATGGTCAAGCAGATTAAGATCGTCAACGCTGACTATGCTAAGCGCGCTCAAGAGCTAGATCAAACCTTTCCCCACCGCTTGATCATGGAAAGCCAAACCAGATACAGCACTCCGGAAGTCAAAGATCGACTAAAGCGTTATGAGACCCGGCAAGCGCAGCTGAGTAACATTGGACTTCTGGCCACCCTTGAAGGGCCAATACTTCCATCAGATATTGATGCACTATCTGATGCAAAGCTTGAAGCAATTAGTTTGTTTGTCCAAGACAGTGAAAAAAAACTAGATGCTTTCAACGAGTTGGCAATCCGCTGCTCGGCGTTGTTAAAGTTAATTGGGGGTAAATTCACGAACAAAAGACTAGCAATCCGAAAGGACGAAGGACTGGTCGTGCTTGATGCTTTTCATGGGAAGCCAATACCTATCGATGCGCTATCGTCGGGAGAACAACATGAGATTGTCATAACCTACGAGTTACTATTTAAAACCCCTGCTAATACTCTCTTGCTTATCGATGAGCCGGAGATTTCTCTTCATGTTGCCTGGCAAAAAACTTTCATCGAAGACCTGAAGTACGTATCTAGCATTGTAGGATTTGACGCTTTGGTCGCAACTCACTCTCCATTCATTGTGGGTGATCATTATGAAATCATGCAAGCGCTAGACGATGGAGATCGTGGCGAATGATTTGCGCTAGGGATGTTGGGGATATTATATCCGAAATGAATATGACAATGGCTACGGAGCCAAAATCAATATTCTGGTTGCTGGAAGGCGTGACAGATATTAAGTTTTTTAAGCCTAAAGTAAGCGGCCATACAACCCTCATCGAGTGTAATGGGAAGTATAAGCTTATTGAGATTGTTAAGCGGATCAACTCCATAAAATCACTCCAGCATATTAGGGTTATGGGGATTGTTGACAATGACTATGACTGGCTGACAGGCTACTTGCTTCCGGATAACGTCATTTCGACAGAGCCGAGAGACCTTGAGGGTGTACTCCTTCGAGCAAACTGTATAGAAAACGTTCTGGCAGAATATGGCAATGTTAATGCCATTGCTCAGTTTAAAATGATGAATGGATCAGTCATTGACGCCGTATTGAACCGAGCAATGATATTCGGCAAAATTCGCGCAGCCAACAGCTTAACTTCCAAAGTAAAGCTTAAAGAGCTCAAGCCAATTCAGTTCTTCAAGAAAAATTGGACTTATGACGAAGATGCGGTTCTAGCCCGAGCAGTCCAGCTGGGCGTATGTAACACAGTCGAAGATCTAAAATTAGTTATCGAAAACCTACCCGATGCTCCACCGTGGCACTACGTGCGTGGTCACGACGCAGTGGATGTACTCTGCGGAGGATTAGCCTCGGTTTTAGGACCAAGCAAAGGTATCTGTGCTGCGCAAATCGAGCCAATCCTGCGACAGTCATTCAGTTATCAAGACTACTTAAAAACTGAGATTTACAGCTCTTCGAAAGCGTGGCATGAACGGCAGGGACTCGATTATCCATGCCCGGCAGCTGTTTAAAAGAGTGACAGACCTTTAGCGGGTAAACTCCCGTTCGACGCTTGACATGAGTAGGCAGAGTCAGCTCACAGTGTGGATTCAGGGCTGTACGAGATCATATTCCCTCGCACAGCCCTGTTTCATAACTAGCATTGCCGGGACTAATGTCTTCACGAGATATCGTCCTCGAGTCAACGCTTGGAGCTAATGCGCGACGAATTTCTTGGCCATCGAAAAGGGAGGTTTGGTTTGGCGACAAGAGCTGGCTCTCATGCGGGACGTGGGTTCCGCTATCAGGATGCGGTTGCGGCAAGCCTTGCCGTAGAAGGCTTTGTCGGTCGTTTTGGATACGGCAACGTCGTCCCTGAAGGGGGGGACGATCTTGAGCTCCGGACGGCCCGCGCTAGAACGCTCGCGCAGGTCAAGTCACGACGCAATCACATGGGCCCGTTTTCAGCTCGCTCCGTGGCGGGCTTCGTCATGAAAATGTGGGACGGAAAAGGGCTTCATCCTGACGACCAATTTTTGCTGGTGCTCGAGAGCAATGTTGGTGAGCGCCGCACTGCCTTCCGCCAGTTGCAAGAGCTTTCCGCCTATCCGAGCGTCGTAGCCGAGCTGAAGGGACGCAAGGGGCTGGCTGGCCTCATTGCCCGAACCAAGGTGCTTGTGCTGCCTGACCCTCGCGGAAGCGCAGTAGCCCAGATTTCGGCTAGACAGGCCTGTACCGCCTTCGAAGCCGAGATGTACTTCGCGGACCTCCTGGGCGTGGTGGGACACCTCTCTGATGACAACGGCACTCGAGCGGAGAATGCTTATCTTGGGCTTGCCGTATCTGATGTTCAGCAGCGGTTCGACGCGCTACAGCCGCTTTTGAGCTCGGCGCTAGTCGAGGCAGCGCTAATCGAGGGCTTGTGTTCAGCTGTGGACTTCCTGACCCCTGATGAGGATCCGCTGTTCTACCTAGGTGTCGATGCGCAGGCATCACATGTAGCCGCAGGACTTGTTGTAGAACGCCCTGAGCTCCGTGCAGCCGTTCTCCAAGGACTGGAAAGTCGAAGAAACGCGCTCATTCACGGTGCTTCCGGCTCAGGAAAGTCAGCAGTCCTTTGGGAAGCCGCGTATGCCAGTCGCCACGCAGTGCGTTGGTTTCAGGTTCATCGTCTGCCGCCGGCAGCAGTTGCGTCACTTGTGCAGCTTGCGCGCTCCAGACGAGCGACTGCAGATGCGCCCGTCGGCTTCATCATCGATGACGTGGGCCGAGGGTTCTCGGAGGGTTGGACCGCGTTGACTGCGGAGGTAAATCGCACTCCTGGGCTGCTGCTTTTGGCATCTGTACGAGAAGAGGATCGCTATCCGCTGGTAGATAACCGTAGCGCTGCCCAGGTCAAAGTGCAGGGTGACGACACTCTTGCTGAACGAGTGTGGCGAGAGTTGAGGGATAGAGGGCAAACCGCTTGGCAAGGATGGCGAGAACCTTGGGCGCTTGCGGCTGGCCACCTACTTGAGTACACCCACGTGCTTACTCAGGGGCATCGATTGAGCGAGACGCTGCACGCGCAGATTGCTGCGCGGATGAACGACGTCTCTCGACACGACGAGCTGGATGTCTTGAGGATGGTGGCTTGTGTGAACGCCGCCGGTTGCGGTGCCGATGTGTCAGAATTGCCTCGCGTCTTGTCCAAACCAGCGACTACGGTCTCGCTAGCGCTGACCAGACTCAAGGATGAGCACCTGGTTCAAGACACGCATGACGGCAGGATCGTGGGGCTGCATGAGTTGAGATCTGCAGAGCTACTTCTTCTGTCTCACGAATTCGCGTCGCCCTTGTTGTCGACTACGGTCGCAACCGCAGTTTGGCTGGTGCCGGCATCCGAGATGTCTCGGTTCCTTGAGCGCACGCTCTCTAGGCACGACGGATGCGATGACGAGGTAATTGAAGGCCTGGCACTGAGATTGGAGGCAGCACCTACAACGGCGCTCCTCAGCGCGATTCTGACAGGGCTGGATCACACGAACGCGCATCGGGTGATCGGACGATGGCTCCAGACCGCCGAAGCACTAGCGATGGCGAAGTCGTTGCTGGGGACGCCTGCTGGACTTGCAATTGGCGACGTCGAGCCACCAGATATCGGTCCGATAGTCTCGGTATCTCGACGCTTTTCTGAAATCAGGACTGAGGTCATCGCTTCAGGTTTGACCGCTCGCTTTTTGGCTCGGTTAGCTCCAAGCGATCTGCGCCGCACGCTCCAGGCGGCGAGCAGCATGGGGGACTTGACCCGGCTCATGGCTTCGCTACTCGGCCAAGTCATCCCGGCTTCGCACTTGAGGGAGCTGGCCACATTTTCCCCCCCGCTTGTCGACACGGACTTTCAAGCCATAGTTTCGCTACTAAGAGTTACAGCAAGGGTCGACAGGGCGCTGGCGATCAGTTGGGTCGATGCAGTAGGGCAAGAGGTGTTGTTCCAGCGCTTCTCCGACCATGTGGCATGGGCTGAGGCACCGCGCCTGAGCCCATGCGAGGAAGGTAAAGAGGTTCGCTCAGACTTCTGGTACGTAGCAACCTCCGTGCAAACCGACCTTAATCACGAGGTGTATCAGACTTGTGAGACCTTGCTGGCGTTGACACCTGCAGCAGATATTGTCTCCAGCAACGCGCTCGGAGCTGACGGGAGCATCGTCCCGTCCACAATTGGAGGCTACCCGCTTGCTTGCAAACGCATGCCCAGGGCGAACGTTCCCGCGCCCGAACAGGTTGCCCGCAATCGTGCGTGGCTGGCCATTCTCAACGCGGAATTGGCTGCTAAGAGCTACACCGCATATCTAGCGCAATGCCTGGATCTGCTCAATTTGCTCGTCCCGAACCTCAGAGCCCTGCTTGACGGGCAATTCAGAGGGAAGACCAATACAACGGCGCTCAACGTTTTGGGGCGCATATACGACGCTGCTATCAGCTTGGTGGCGCCACAGGAGGAGCAGCCAACTGCTGAGGTTCAGAGCTGGTCGAGGCTGCCATCGATCCTGTCCAGTTGCTCCACGGACCTAGTCCGGAGGTTTCTTGCGCTGCCGCAGGGTGCTCCGGCCTACATGGGATGGCTTGCAGACCTCCAGAAAAGCATCACGATTGCGGCGTCCGAGGAGTCATGGGATGTGTTGTCAATCGAGGCTCCGAAAGAGTTGGATGAGCTACGACGCCTTGTGGAAATGTTTCAGACGATGGCCGGTGAGTCTGAAAAAAAAGGGCTGCACCCGTTCCTCACCCACCGCTGCCAGACGGCCCCAAAGGGAAGTGCGCTTGGCAAAGCGGCACTGGCCGCGCGCCGATATCGCGAGGCCGAGTTCAATAACTTGGAAGGTAGACTAAGGGCCGAGTTGACCGCAATAAGCCCTGGCATCGGCGTTCATCTGCTGTCTGAGGCTACCATTCACGAGGTGTGGCCGCCTGCGGATGTGCTGGTCACTTTGCCTGTGAACACCGATGGAACAGGCGTGGACCTGGAGAGTGGCTGGGCAGCCTGGCGCGCTCTCGTTGATGACGGGCGCAAGATTTGCGTCCTGCCGGTCATGAACAAGCTCGGATTGACGAATCTCGCTACATCTGGCTTCGACAGTCTGTTCCCGGTCCTACCAAATGAACTGGCGCAACCCTGGTGTGCCGCCGCAGGACTCCAGGCAGCTCCGCTGGATTCGCTAAACGTATTTACTCGTCTCACCAACCCGTTGGCAGAGCTCCAAGGTATTGATGCGTATTGGAGCAGCAAGGGAACCAGGATGCCCGAGGAGGAACGCATCTATCGGGCGATCTTCGAGACTCTCGACGAAGCGAGGGAGGCTTGGAGCAATTTGGCGCTCACGGATGACATCAAGGAGGCTGGCCTGCAACTTGTGGATGCCGCTCTTCAAGGCGAGCTCTCGATTGCGAATGCCGCTGCAAGGCTGCTGCACGGCGAACGGACCCAGACTATCGAAGCCATCGAGTCATTCGTCCTAGGACTTACCGTATTCGACTGTCAGCGCAGTGCATAAGCTCGGCAATGACAGCTATTGATGACCGCCCTCCTGCTGAAGGTGGGTGGTGGCTCGGCGTAGCACTTTGAATTCCTTCCAGACTGGTCTGCCGCAAGTCAGGGCTTTTTCACGATGGTTCGCCACCTGGAAATAGGCTGAGGATAGTTTTAGAGATAATGAGTCATACCCTGAAGAACAATACCCATTGAATTCAGCCTCTTTCGTGTTGATACGATTCCTGTCTCCGCACCAATAAAATCAACGTACCTAGTGATTTAGCGCCTTTTTGTCAGCCTTGCGTGACAGCATGGTGACAGCAGAAAATCACTTATTTTCCAGGCGAGTTTGCCGTCTTCACTCTCCTTTGAGGAAGGTTGCCGGCTAAATTCCTGCCCGGGACGCCATATTCTCAGTAGGCTCCAACCGTTTTCCTTGCGCATGGATATCTTCATGGGCGCAGGGAGGATGCAGTTATTAGACAAGGATGGTGCTTATGAGCGGTCTGCTTGATCCTGTTGTAGATGAACTCGATGCGATCATAGAGTTGTTGAAATCCACAATCACAACTGCAGCACCGCTTAGCATAAGCAGTGGCAACTGGTCATTTCCCGGGGTGTCAAAGGCGGATCTGATCACCCGTGCGACTGAGCTCAGGGCGCGAGTTGCAGATGCTGCTGAACCTACGTCTGAATCCTCATCGGCAATTACCGGGCTCGCTGAGCGGCTTACGTTTCTCCGAACTCACACAATTCCGCAGTTGGTCTCGCAAGCAGCCAGTGCTGTCCCCGCTTTTCTCATCACGCTGGATGCGGTTGATAAATCTCTGTCGCCGCTATTTGTTGACTTCAAGGCTCAGGCGTTAAAAAATTCCCAGGCAGTAAAGAAAGCAACAGTTCAGGTTCGCTCGTTAGAAACGAGACTCAGGGAGTTGACGCCGCGAACAAAGACGCTGGACGAGATGGTTGGGCGGATTGAAAAGGCCCATGACGCCGCTGACCAACTCCCGACTGATTTGGAAACTTTAGCTGAGGCACAGAAAAAAGTATCTGAGCTTTTGTCCAAGGCAGAAGGCGATAAGGCCCTTCTCGCAAGCATTCTGGGTGGTGCCGAGGATGTCAACCGACAGATGATCCGCCGGGCAGCTGAAGCGAAAGAGATTTTGGAGCGTTGTGAATCTGCCTACTCTTCAGCTACTAGTTTGGGGTTGGCAGCTGCTTTTTCTGAGCGATCCAAAGCATTGGATAACTCCATGTGGGGCTGGGTCGGCGGCTTGGTCGTCTCGCTTCTCATTGGCGGAGGCTTCGGTTCATGGCAGTTAAGAAACCTAGCTGATGTGCTTGCTAATCCACAAGCGCAAGGGCTGAGCATCGGTGTCAATCTGGTATTGTCAGTGCTGTCAGTCGGTGGGCCAGTATGGTTCGCTTGGCTAGCCACGAAGCAGATTGGACAGAGATTCCGGCTTTCAGAGGATTATGCCTTTAAAGCCTCCATCTCCCGAGCTTATGAAGGCTACAGACGTGAAGCCGCTAGAATCAACCCTGATCTGGAGTCTCAGCTTCTCCAGTCAGCTTTGTCTAGGTTGGATGAGCAGCCTTTGCGATTGGTTGAGTCTGCAAGCTATGGCAGCCCTTGGCATGAATTACTATCCTCTGACGTTGTTAAAGATGCTGCTAAAACAATTCCTGGGTTTGTTGATAAAGTGACGGAGTTTGCAAGCGACTCCCTTGACAGGCTTAAGCCCAAGAAAACTCCACCAGCGGCGAACTCTGAAATCCCTTCAGCTGCGGCGGAGGGTGATAAGGGCTAGTAACATTGAGAACTCATAATCCTTTGGTCCACGGTTCGAGTCCGTGTGGGCCCACCAATGAATTCAAAGGCTTGCAGCAATCTGCAGGCCTTTTTTATTTTTTGACCGGTCGATTTTCCCCGTTCGTTCCCCGTTTCTCCTTTCGGACACCAAGGGCCCGCTGCTTTCGGATGGCCCTTGGCGTTCAGGCAGGTGCTATTGCGATGCCTACCCCAGGAACTGTCCCGGGTGGCCTGCTAGGATGGTCATGGCTAGTTGCCAAAAGTCTTTCGATGGTGTTCATCAACCATCAAGAAGCCATTGCCGGCGCGCAAACTTATCTAGGGACAAAGTCAGGGTGGGATCATGGGGTTGAAGGACTTATTCGCATCCATAGAGATGACGATGCTTGCCAAGTTCAAAGAGTCTGGCTTCATTCAGCATAATGGAGACAAAGGGGAAAACCGGGAAGAGCTACTTATGGACTTCCTTCAGAAGCATCTTCCGTCCCGCTATGGTGTTACCAAAGGAGAGGTGCTAACACAAAGCGGCCAACGCTCCCACGCTATTGACATCATAATCTACGATGCCGTTAATTGCCCAATACTTTACTCAGGTAAGACATCAATACTTCCAATGGAAGGAATTTATGGGATCATTGAAGTCAAGTCATCGCTATCTAAAACAGAGTTTGATGATGCGGCCAAAAAAATCGCATCTTTCAAAGAGCTAGCTCCTCGCGACCTTGGAGTTATACAGACCGAAGAGCACGTAACTTTAGTTAGACCCTCCAGGCCATTCGGAATAGTTCTAGGCTATCAGCTAGCAGGGAACTCGTTAGAGTCTCTAAAGCAAAACTGGCAAGCGCAATGTGCCGCCGTTCATAATGTGAATTACTTTGTAAACCTCATATGCGTCTTAGGCGAGGGGCTACTAAGATACGAGCACGTTGATTTCAGTGCCGGTGAGAAGCATATGCTTCTGGATACGGACGAGTTTGTCAATTTGGTATTGACTGCCCACAAGCGTGCCACAAACAACGAGCCCGAACTTCAATCTACGCTTCGCATTGTGATCGAGGGTGCGAAAGATGCTACGTTTGGCAGATTTTTCACGTATCTTTTAGTCATGCTTACCAAGATGAAATTAAAAACTCCTGAGCTAGGACGTTATATCGACCCTGACATGCCAATCACTGTGATGAAGGTATAATCATGGCCAAGATCGATCTAGACGAGCCATGTCCTTGCGAATCGGGAAAGCTCTATCGAGACTGTCATGTCACTGCGGTTGTTCAAAGAGCACTTCCGCCGATAGAGGAGGAAATACCACTTAAAGTAATTCCTGAGCCGGACCCCAATACCAGGGCGGTTTTCGAGAAAACTACCGAAGGCACAGTTCTATTCCAAGGGTATGACGTTGGAGTTGCATTATGCTGTGAAAAATGCCGCTCCCATCTCACCCAAGGAATCGCAAGAACTCAGATTGTGGGTATTGTAATTAAATGCAACAACTGTGGGTCCTTCAACGAGACCTAATCACCACTGGAATTTAACGTACTTTCTCTTAAAGGGGGGTATCCTCAAAACCGAGGATGTTCGATAAAACCGGTGCCTTGGCGCTGACAGGATCGGCTTGCCCGAAGAAAGCCACCGAGCTGTTTTACGTGGGCCACCCGAAGGCCGAACGGGCCTTGCTGGGGCTGTTCTTAAGCCAGGCCGACGCCGAGTGCGGACGCGTAGTTTTGCGTAGTGCTGATGCGGTTCATCTTGAAGATGGGGGATGGGGTGGTGACCACGGCGGCTCCTTTGCTGGCCGCTATGGTAAGAAATGTTCGGCTGGGTTTCCGTGTAGAACAGTTGCCGGGTGTTTCTCGCTATGTGGTGCTGCGCGCTGAGCTCCAGTTGCTGCTCGATCTCTTTTCTAGCAGTTAACGCGATCACTGTGGGAGCGGGTTCACCCGCGAACATGGGCGAAGCCCGTGCCATCCACTCATCACCCGCTGCACCGGCCACATCACAGTTCTACATCCGTCCGTCTGTCTCCGCACCAGATATCAAGGCTTGCAGCGACGCAGGCCTTTTTCGTGTCTTGAAGAAAGTCCCAGCGATCCCTCCAGCCAAGCGCTGACGCAGCCTTGCCAAGCCTTCAACCCGACAACCACGCCAGCCCCCACAAGATCAGGTATGAGATGATCCCCTCCGGTGTGGCAGGAGGCGGTCGATGGCAGACCACGTTCATTACAAACGCAACAGCGAAATCCCCGGGCTGGTGCTGAGCGAGGCGCGTTTCTCGAGCTTTCGTTTCGGCAGTCACTACCATCTGGATTTCCACGTCGGCCTGATCACCGATGGCGTGCAGCGCCAGGTGCTCAATGGCGAGACGACGCTGCTCTCGCCGGGCACCATCCAGTTGATGCCACCCGGCGAAATCCACGATGGCATCAGTGCAGGCGACGACGCCTACACGCTCAAGACCTTTCGCGTATCCGCCGACCTGTTGCGCAGCGTGACCGAAGAGCTCACGGGCCGTGACCAGTTTTCCGCCCTGGGTGGCGCGGTGTTGCAGGATGCCAGCCTCGCCATCCAGCTTTCTCGGCTGCACGACGCGCTCGCAGCAGGCCTGCCTACAGACCCGCTGTTCGTCGATTCTCAATGGCTCATGCTGCTCGGGCGGCTGTTCGCCCAAGCGCGGATGGTCAAGCCGCAGTTCGTAAAGGGCACGCTTTCGATCGTGCAGTGGCATTGTGTGCGGGACTACTGCAACGAACACTTCGCGGACAAGATAACGCTCGAAGAACTGGCTGCGTTGTGCGACCTGGAGCGTTTTCACTTCCTCAAGCTGTTCAAGCAAACAGTCGGCATGACGCCACATGCCTGGCTGGTGCGTTTGCGCCTGGAGCGCGCCTGTGTGCTGCTGAGCCATACCCAGTGGGAATTGACCAGGGTCGCGCAAGAGGTGGGTTTCTACGACCAGAGCCACTTCAATCGGGCCTTCAAGCAAGCCTTTGGGGTTGCACCGTCTCGTTACTGATCGCTGTTGCCCCATCAATTTTTTACAAGTGCGCGAAGTCCTCGCCCTTTAGCCTTGAGTCTTGAGCGGGCGCTGCCCTGGAAAGTAACAAGGATTTTGATCGATGACGCAACGGGCGTACTACACCAGCGATGAGTTGACCTTGAGCACGCACGTGGTGCGTTGCACGCCGATGGAGGATGGACGGTGCCGGGTCTATTTGGCCGAGACCCTCTTTCACCCTCAGGGCGGCGGGCAGCTGGCGGATCAGGGAACCATCGCGGGTATCCGGGTAGAGGAGGTGCTCAATGTCGAGGGCGATGTGGTGCATGTCGTCGGGCAACCCGTGCCCGTGGGCAGCGTCGAGATTGCCATCTCGCCCGAGGTGCGTGCGCTGCATGCTCGCCTGCATTCCGCCGGTCACCTGATTGCTTGTGTCGGGCAAAGCTTGGGCTGGCTCCCCAGCAAAGGCCACCACTGGCCGGGGGAGTGCCGGGTGGTTTTCGAGCGCCAGGCGGGTTGCGAGCCGCTGACGGCCGAAGGCATCGAGGCGGCGGTGAACGCGCTGATCGAGCGTGAGCTGCCGCGGCAGTTGAGCGACCAGGACGGCGTCCGCTCAGTGTGTTTTGGCACCTTGCCGATGCACGGTTGCGGCGGCACGCATGTCGCCTCGACGGGCTTGGTCGGGCCGATCCAGGTGCTCAAGCTCAAAGAGAAGAAAGGCCTGCTGTCGGTGCATTACGACGTAGCGCGATAGACAACGAAGTAACTGGAGACATCACGTGGACTACGTTCCCCAGCTTTTGACCATTGGCGCCGTCATGCTCCTGGCCTGCGTAAGCCCAGGCCCCGATTTCATCGCCGTCACTTCCAACGCCTTGGTGAGCCGCAGCCGAGGAATGGGTGTTGCAATGGGCACCAGCGCAGGCATCGCCATCTGGGCGGTGCTGGCGATTGTCGGACTGGGTGTTTTGCTGAGCACAGTGGCGTGGTTGTATGACGCGATTCGGGTAGTGGGCGCGGCGTATCTGATCTACATGGGCATCAAAATGCTGCTTGGCGCGCGGCGGCCTTATGCAGCCCTCGAAATCAGCACGACGCAAAACACCACCACAGCAGCACCCCGCGTCGGGTTGCTGGTGTCTGCCACGAATCCTAAGGCCGCGGCGTTCTTCGGCAGCTTTTTCATCACCGTGCTGCCGGCACATGCCCCAGGCTGGGTGATGGCTGCTGCCGTGGTGGTGGTCACGCTTGTTGCGTTTGCCTGGTTTTCCACGGTGGCATTGATGTTTTCCACGGCTCGGGTGCGGGCGTTTTACACAAAGGTGCGTCGGCCGATCGATGCCGCAATGGGCGCGGTACTGGTGGGGCTTGGCTTGCGGCTAGCGCTGGTTCGATAACGCCAGGCCGAGTTACCTGCTTCAGCTCCACAGCTTCGCGCTTTGCGGCACCCCGCCATAGCCATAAGCCGTAGCGCGCACGTCTATGATGTGGACGTTCGAATGAGGGTGCACATTGCCGATACGTCCCGAAAGCAGATCATAGGCCTCACGCTGATACCGCCGTTTCTGCTCCACTGTTGTCGTTTCGTCTGTGATCGTGACCTCCAGGCGAAAGCTATTGCGCCCCAAGCTCTCAAGCGATTCATTCTCGATAAACCACAAGCCAGGGTCGACGAACCGAACGATCACCATCGTTTGTGATGGCTGCTTGTCCAGAACGCGTGCAGTCAGTTCAGTCAGCTCGTGGCTGAGGTCGGACGCCAACGCAGTATTCGGCGCGCCGGACAGGGTCAGGGTGATACCAGGCATTTGAGTCATCCTCGTCAGTGAATGTGCCTGTAACTTAGCCTTTGAACATGTTCCTAAAAAGCGGGAAAATCAGTGCTCATCTTCCTGTTTATCCGGAACCTGCATGTACCACTTCGACATTGCTCAGCTCCACGTCTATTTGGCGGTCTGTGAGGCAGGCAGTATCTCGGCAGCCGCCCCGGCATTGTTTCGCTCGACCTCCGCCATCAGCGAACAGCTGCGCAAGCTGGAAGATGCCATCGGTGTCGAGTTGCTCATTCGCGGCAAGCAAGGCGTTCGCCCAACACCTGCTGGTGAACGACTTTTGCGCCACGCCAGGCAGATCATCACCCTGGGCGAGCGGGCGCTGTCCGACGTTCGAGGCGAACAGTTCGAAGGGGAGATACGCTTAGCGATCACTGATTACTTTCGCCCCGACGACATTGCAGGGCTGCTGAAAAAACTTCGTGAATGGCATCCACGGCTTCGACTGCATGTGGTGATGAAAAAGAGCCTGGAAATTGATCGGGCAAATGACCACCTGGACATTGGCTTGGCCATGCGTTTCAACGAGCGCGTGTCTTCATCCAACCTGTTTGAAGTAAGGCAGGAGCCACTGCAATGGGTAGCCGCTGCCGGTTGGGTTCCAGAGCCTGGGCAGCCGCTGCCATTGCTCGCGATCAGCGGGTGCGGATTGTCGGAGTACAGCTGCCAGGTGCTGGAACGCGCCCATGTCGAATACGAGATCGTTTACTCGACTTCAGGGGTGGCGGGGTTGCAATCGGCATTGAAGGCAGGGCTTGGAGTTGCGTGCCTTAACGCGAGTGCTGTCCCCCATGGTGTGGAGCCTTACAGGACTGGCTTGCCGGTATTGGCGCAAGCCAGGTTCTCGCTGCTTCCACCGCGTAAGGGGGAGTCTGCGCTAGTGGAAAATGTGCGGCGCTTGTTGCAGGGTTATCTCGCATAAGGTTTGGGACGAGGCATTCATCGTTTCATTCAGGCTAATAGACACCCATTTTGGCCTTGCCCCGTGAATATCCAGATTGGCTTCTCAGACTAGAGAAACGCTATGACTGATGAAAAAAACGATGATCGCCCTGTTTATCAAGCAGCCTGCCATTGCGGAACAGTGAGATTTTCACTGCGCTTGACCGACGGGCTGCGTACAGCGCGAAGGTGCAACTGCTCGCTCTGCCGCATGCGTGGCGCCGTGGCGGTATCAGCCAACCTGAACGACATCACCGTCACCCAAGGCGAACAAGCGCTGACCCTTTATCAATTCAACACACGTGAAGCCAAGCACTACTTCTGCTCGAAGTGTGGGATCTATACCTTCCATCAGCGTCGCTCTGTGCCGGACCAGTACGGGGTTAACGTGGCTTGTATTGAGGGGATGAGCCCATTCGACTTCCCGCAAGTGCCTGTCAGTGAAGGACGCAATCATCCTAAAGACCGCGTAGGTGGGGCAGCAGGGGTTGCAGGATGGCTGCGGTATGAAAGCAACCTTGAGTGACTGCACAGCTGGCGTGGGAAGTCGTCTTCCGACATAGATGAATTCTCTTGCAAGCCTGCGCGGGTGCTTGGGTTGTTGGGGCCGCTTTGCGGCCCATCGCCGCGGTTCGTCGCCACGACAAGCGCGGCTCCCACAGGGGCGGGTGGCTCGACTTCAATCTTTCATCATGCCCAGTTCGGCATCATCGAGCAGTGCCTTGGCCAGGGCGCTGAGGTAGTGCGAGGCCCAGAGCAGCTGGGGTTTGTCTTCCATCAGGCCGTCGATGGTCAGGTCGCGGACGTAGCCCATCAGTTCTGAGGCCTGTTCGCGGGCGCTCTGGCAAGGGATGCCGGGTTCGATGCGGAAGAGGGGATGGGTCTGGTTATCACCTTGGTAGAAGGTGGTTTTGCCGACAGTGAAGTGGGTTTCTTCGATGGCCATTGTTTGATCTCCCTGAAGTTGAAGATGCCTGGGCTGGCCCTATCGCCGGCAAGCCGGGTGCCCACAGGTTCACCACACACCTAAGGGTCGTCTACAACCTCAGGGGCGGTGCTGTGTGAGAGAGCAAGCCTGCGAAAGCGTCAGGCCAGGCAAGTCGTGATGCGGATTAATGCAGCGTCTGCGGATCCGCTGGCTTCTGGATTTGAGCCAGCGCGGATTCGAGCAATTTGCGCAGGGAATCCAGCTCGCGCATTGACGTCATGATCAACAATGACACGGGTGACTTGGGCTGCATCAACATCGCCTGCTGGGCAACGACTTCGGCACAGAGTGCGTAGTCAGCAGCCATCATCAGCGTGTCTTCGAGGGCGTGTAGGTAAGGTGGATCGGGGACTATTTTCAGCATGGCTATTTACCCAATGGGTGCGTCCACCAGCCTGCTGTCAAACAGATTGGTGGCAGCTGTACGTGGATTGACAGACCGGTGGAAATAGCAAAAGTCCCGGCGCACGCGAGCGTGCTCCACATACAGCCACCATAAGGGCTAGCCGCAGACTATTTACCATTCCAGCCTGTCAAAGCTGCATCGTTGATGTGCAACGACACCCCGAGACTAGAGCGCTAGTTAGCCAGGCTGCAACGGAAAATAGATCGCGCCAGTATCTTTGGGAAATGCCCTACAAGAAAGGGGTTAAATCTGATTTATTTTGCCGTTAGAAGTAACAGCATGTAACGCCAGTTGGTGTTCGACACATCTGCTAACGTCATAAACCTCAACAACCCAAGATGAGGTTCAAGATGATTTCGCACAAGGATGTCATTGCCAAAAACCGTGATGCCTGGAATGCGTCCGCCGATCATCACCGGCGCAGCGCTGAATGGAAACGGCTCATCGCCGCAGTGGCGAACAAGGACTTTTCCTGCCTGGATTCAACCTTGACCGACCAGTTGAAACAGGTAGGCATAACGGCAAAGGCCGTTATCCAGCTGGGCTGCAACAATGGCCGCGAAGCGATATCGCTGTTTGCCCTTGGCGCATCGGAAGTGGTGGGCGTCGATCAGTCTTCGGAGTTTCTGAAGCAAGCGCACGAGCTGGCCGAAAGGTCCCCCTATTCGCCCGTCTTCATCGAGTCAGACATCCACGAACTACCGGCAAATCTCGAGCAGCGCTTCGATGTCGCCTTGATCACCATCGGTGTCCTGAACTGGATGCCCAACCTCGCGCTGTTCTTCAGCCACGTCGCCAGAACGCTGAAACCGGGCGGCACCCTGGTGATCTACGAAACGCACCCCTTCCTGGAAATGCTCGACCCCGACGCCAGCGACCCTTGGCGCATCAGCACGTCCTATTTCCTGGCCGAACCGCTGGTCGAAACGGGCGCCATTGTTTACGAAGGCAAGGGCGAGCCAAACGAGTTGCAGTCCTACTGGCATCTCCACCCGCTAAGCGAGGTGCTCATGAGCGTTGCTGGCGCAGGCTTGAGCCTTCGTGCATTCGACGAATACCCGCATTCCAATCGGGAGGAGGTGTACGACGTCTATGAGCAGGGCGCGGCACAGATACCCATGTGCTACACCCTGGTCGCAGAAAAACGCTGAGGCAGTTGATGAACTGGGCCGGTTTTCCCGGCTCAGTTCACCGTAATCGCCGCATTCAGCATCAACACCACGATCAAACCAACCACCGCCACGATGGACTGCACCACCGAAATGGTCTTGGTAGCTTCACCCATGGTCATGCCAAACGACTCCTTCACCATCCAGAAGCCCGCATGGTTGGCGTAGTTGAAGAACAGCGAACCGCAGCCGATCGACAGGGCCAGCAATGGCAGGTTCAGGCTCGGATCAGCACCTGCCAGCGGCGCCAGCAAGCCGGCAGCGCCCACGATACCGACCGTGGCGGAGCCGGTAGACACCGACAACAGCATCGCGATCAGCCACCCCAGGATCAACGGCGGGAAGGCAGATTGCTGGGTCAGGTGCACGATGGCATCACCGACCTTGGCGCTGGTCAGCATCTCCTGGAAGGCCCCGCCCCCGGCAATGATCATGATGATCGAGGCAATCGGCTTGAGGCTTTTGCCCAGCGCATCGCGCAGCTGTTCGGCGTCGCCGCCGCGCGCCAGTACCAGGCTCGCGCCGGCGAGCAGCACGCCCAGCAGCATGGCGATCAACGGGTTGCCCAGGAAGCTGGCCAGTTCCAGCAGCGCATTGCCTTTGGGCAGCAGCATTTCTGCCACGGCATGCACCAGCATCAGGATCGCCGGCAGCAACGCCGCCAGCATGCCGACCGCAACGCCGGGGCGGGGTTGGCCGTCGGCTTTTTCAGCCAGTGTGAACTGGTCCAGCAATGCCTGATCGGGCCGGGTGCTCATGCGCGGCGCAATGAACAGGCCATACAGTGGGCCGCCAAGGATCATGGCCGGGATAGCGGCCAGGAAGCCATAGAGCATGGTGGGCCCGACCGAGGCCTTGAGCACCGCGATGGCGGTCAACGGGCCAGGGTGCGGCGGCACCATGCCGTGCATGGCGGCCAGCGCGGCAATCACCGGTACACCGACATACACATACGCCGAGCCCTTGAAGCGGGCCTGGCCTTCCAGCTTTCGCGCCACGCTGAAGATCAACGGCAGCATGATCACCAGGCCCACTTCAAAGAACATCGGGATGCCAATGACAAAGGCGACCAGCATCATTGCCCAAGGGATCATCCGGTCCGAGGTGCGCTTGAGGATCACATCCGCGACCTGTTCAGTGACGCCAGCGTCAGCCAGGATTTTGCCCAGCATCGCGCCAAGCGCGATCACCACCCCGACCGCACCCAGCGTCTTGCCGGCGCCAGTGAGCAGGTGGGCGACGATGCTGCCGGGCTCCATGCGCGTGGCAACGCCCACGCCAATGGACACCACCAGCAAGGCCAGCAGCGGGTGCATCTTGAGACGGGACACGATCAGCGCTACCAGCACCAGGACACTGACCAGTGCGGTCAGCAACAGCTGTAGATCTAAGGGAGTCATTCAGGGAATCTCGGTTGGGCTGGCGCGCTAGCGGCACTCAGGCATTGCAGGCATGACAGGGGGTTCTGCGGGCAGTAGCGAGCCGTTATCGGTCGCGGGCAGATGGCCGACTGGATGCGCAAACTTCGAACTTCGGAGGAATGGGGTTGGCGCACGGCGGTGTGGCGCCGGGCAAACGCGTAGAGCTGGGCAGTGCGGTCATGGAGCGATTCACCTTGTTATTTGGTCATCTATATGAATCTTTACAAAGTATTTCCGGGGCGGTGGGATGCTGTCAATAGCATGCGGTCGCATCACATGGTCTTTTCGCCTTGGCGGGCAATACTTCTCTGTATACGCAGGCGTGCTCCTGGTGGCGCGCGCCGCTGGGAGGTGTCTGGTGAACAAACTGACAATCGTGGGTGCCGGCCTGGTCGGCGAGGCGGCGGCGCAGATCATCGCTCGGGATGAGTTGTGCCGTGAGCTGGTGTTGATGGATGTGCAGGGTGAGCTGGCGCAGGGCAAGGCGCTGGACGTCTGGCAGGCGGCGGTCGAATCAGGTTCTGATACCCGGGTTGTCGGCGGGTCCAAGGCCGAAATGCTGCAGGGTTCTGACCTGGTGGTGATTACCGCGGGTGTGCCGCGCAAGCCTGGCCAGTCGCGTCAGGATGTGCTGAGCATCAACCTGCCGATCCTTGACGGCATCATGCACGACATCAACCGTCATGCGCCGACAGCGACGGTGCTGGTGGTGTCGAACCCGGTCGATGTGCTGACCTATCGCGCCTGCTCGCTCAGCAAGCTGGGGCGCAGCAGGGTATTCGGCCAGGCCGGTGTGCTGGATACCGCGCGCATGAAGTGCTTCATTGCCGAGCAGACGGGGTTTTCGGCCCGGGATATCACGGCGCTGGTGCTGGGCGGGCATGGCGACAGCATGGTGCCGCTGATGCGTTACTGCCAGATCGGCTCGGTGCCGCTGTCGCACTTCCTGTCCAGTGAGCAGATCGAGCAGATTGTGCAGCGCACACGCAAAGGTGGCGGCGAGATTCTGGGCTTGAAGAAGCTCGGCAGCGCCTGCGATGCGCCGGGCGTGGCCATTGCGCAGATGGTGGATGCGATCGGTAACGGGCGCCATCGCATTTTGCCAGCGGTTGCGATACTCGACGGTGAGTATGGGCGTACCGATATTGCCATGGGGGTCCCCTGCGTGCTGGCCGAGGGGGGGATTACCAGGGTGATCGAGTTGCCGCTGGATGCCCAGGAGCAGGCGATGTTCGACCAGTCGGCAGACCAGGTGGTGCGGGATATCGCCGAAATGAAAGCGCTATAAGTTTGGCCAGCCTCTAGTTCGGCAGGCCTTGACCGAGGTCCGAGAGGGGCTGGGCGGCTGTTGCGCCCGCCCGGTCCCCAGCCATTAAAAAAAGCGCCACTCAGACCCGGATTCCATCGTTTTTCAGTCCCCCCGGCATGCCCCTATAGTCCGCTGACAGCCGATGCTCAATCGGCGTATACAACTCAGCCGTGCGGGAACCGTATATGAACAACAACGAAAAAAACCAGGGCCTTGCAGCGGCCGGTGTCGGTACGCGGGTGGTGTGGGGCGGGGAACAGATCCAGCACCCGTACAACGCCACCCAGACTCCCATCGTGGTCAGCGCCGCCTACGGCTACAACGACATCGATGCCTGGTATGACGTGGCCCAGGGCAAATTGCCGGGTTACATCTACAGCCGCATGAGCAACCCGACCGTCGCCACGCTGGAAGCGAAACTGTGCGAGCTGGAGCAGTCCGAGTCGGCCGTGGCATTCAGTAGCGGCATGGCCGCCATCAGTGCCGTGCTGCACACCTTCCTGTCCAGCGGCAAACGGGTGGTGTCGACCCGCGACAGTTACGGCGGCACCAACAAGATCTTCGAAGAGTTCCTGCCGCGCATGGGTGTGCAGGTCTGTCTGTGCGACACCCTCGATAGCGAGGCGCTAGAGCGAGAGATTGCTGCAGGCTGCGACCTCCTGTACCTGGAAACCCCTACCAACCCCACCCTGAAGGTACTGGACATTCAACGCCTGAGCGCTGCCGCCCGACAAGCCGGCGCCCTGGTGGTGGCCGACAACACGTTCGCTACCCCCCTGAACCAGAACCCGCTGGCCCTGGGCGTGGATATGGTGGTGCACAGTGCTACCAAGTTCCTGTCCGGGCATGGCGATGTACTGGGCGGGGTGGTGTGCGGGGCCGAGCCGTTGATGGCGAAGGTACGCCACTACCGCGAGATCAACGGTGCAGCCCTGGACCCGTTTTCCGCCTACCTGATCATCCGCGGTATCAAGACTCTGGCCTTGCGCCTGCGTCAGCAACAGGCCAGTGCCCAGGCCCTGGCGCATTACTTGAGCAGCGAACCGCTGGTTGAAACGGTCAACTACCCAGGGTTGCCCCAGCACCCTGGCCATGCAATCGCCAAGGCGCAAATGCGCGGCTTCGGCGCGATTGTCAGCTTTGTGCTCAAAGGCGGCATGCCTACCGTGGCGCGGCTGCTGCCACGCCTGAAGTATGCCCATCGGGCTGGCAACCTGGGCGCGGTTGAAACCATATACGGCCCGGCGCGTACCACCAGCCATGTCGAAAACACCCTCGAAGAACGGCTCGCCTTGGGTATTTCCGAAGGGCTGGTGCGCATTTCGGTGGGTATCGAAGACACCGAGGACCTGCTGGCAGATTTGGAACAGGCCTGCGCGTCGGTGCGCCAGGAGTTGGCCGCAATGGAATTGCACGGTGACACACACGGCTGCCCGGTTCAGGCCTGAGGCCGACGCGTAGCACCCACTACTTGCGTGGGTGCCACTTCATGAAGTCGAACAAAAACAATATGCAAGGCAATTCACTTCGCTCTGCCAAGACGAGGTCGTTGCAACGTCCTTGCCCGCCAACTTTCATGAGAAAACCACAATGTCCCTGCAGACTACGACAACGAGAAATGCTTCAGCGCATAGCTTCAAGCAGGATATGCAAACCCGCCATATCGTCATGCTGGCACTGGGCGGTGTCATCGGTACCGGCTTGTTCCTGACATCAGGCTACACGGTCAACCAGGCGGGCCCCCTAGGGGCGGTCATCGCCTATGTGCTTGGCGCGATCATGGTCTACCTGGTGATGATGTGCCTGGGCGAACTGGCGGTGCACATGCCGGAGGTGGGCTCGTTCAGCAGCTACGCCACGCGTTACATCGGGCCGGGGACTGGCTACATGGTGGCCTGGATGTACTGGCTGACCTGGACGGTTGCCATCGGCTCAGAATTCACCGCCGCCGGCATCCTGATGGTGCGCTGGTTCCCCGACACGCCTGTGTGGATATGGAGTGCGCTGTTCGGGTTGGCGGTGTTCATCAGCAATATCATCTCGGTGCGGTCGTTTGCCGAGACCGAATTCTGGCTGTCACTGATCAAAGTACTGGCAGTGGTTGCCTTTCTGGTAGTGGGCGGCAGCGCAATCCTGGGCGTGTTCGAAATTACCCAGGCCCACAGTGCCGGGCTGGGCAATTTCACGCGTGAAGGGCTGTTCCCCACTGGCTTCTGGTCGATCGCCATGACCCTGCTGGCGGTGGCGTTCGCCTTCTCGGGTACCGAACTGATCGGCATTGCCGCCGGCGAAACCCGTGACCCTGAAAAGAACGTGCCCAAGGCCATTCGCACCACCGTGCTGCGTCTGGCGCTGTTCTTTGTCGGCACCATCTTTGTTCTGGCTACCTTGTTGCCGCGTGAGCAAGCCGGTGTGGTGGAAAGCCCGTTCGTGATGGTATTTGAAATGATTGGTATCCCCTATGCGGCGGACATCATGAACTTCGTGATCATCACAGCGCTGCTGTCCGCCGCCAACTCTGGGCTTTATGCAGCCGCGCGCATGCTGTGGACCCTCAGCGACCAAGGCAACATGCCACGCCGGTATGCCTCGCTGTCCCGTCGCGGCACGCCGTTCAATGCCATCGTGCTCAGCATGGCGGGCGGCATGGCTTCGTTGCTCAGCAGCGTGTTTGCGCCCGATACCATTTACCTGGCACTGGTGTCCATTTCCGGGTTGGCGGTGGTGGTGGTGTGGATCAGCATCGCCGTCAGCCAGATGGCCTTCCGTCGCCATTACATCGCCCATGGGGGCAAGCTCGAAGACCTTAAATTTCGCGTGCGCGGTTACCCGTTCGTGCCCTTGGCGGCGATCTTCTGCTGTGTCCTGGCCTGCGTCGGCATCGCCTTCGACCCGGCCCAACGCGTAGCCCTGTATTTCGGCTTGCCCTTCATCGCCTGGTGTTACCTGGCGTACTGGCTGACCCGTAAATACCGTGCGCGTCGCCCGCTGCAACTGGAAACCGTGGTGCCAGGTTCCGAGGTCGCCTGAGCAGGGTGATACTAGATCACCGGAACGTTGCCATGAGAAAGCGCCGATGACTCAGAAAACCCTGCCTCCCTTGAACTGGCTCAGAGCCTTCGAAGTGTCGGCGCGTTACTTGAACTTCACCCATGCAGCAGAGGAACTGCACCTCACCCAGGGCGCCGTAAGTCAGCAGATTCGGCACCTGGAAGGCCAGTTGGGGGTGGCGCTGTTCAAGCGCCTGCCCCGCGGGCTGGGGCTGACCGAAGAAGGTCAGTCCTACTTGCCGGTAGTGCAGGACGCAATCATCCGCCTGGCGGTAGGCACCAATGAAATTTTCGGGCAACGCCAGCGCCGGCCCCTGAAAGTGCGCGGCAGCCTGTCGTTTCTGCACTTCTGGTTGGCGCCCCGGCTGGCCGACTTTCGACGTTCGCACCCGCAGGTCGACATCCGTTACATCAGCAATCTGTGGGTCAAGGAACTGGATGCCGAGGATGACCTTGAAATCCGCTGGGGCAGTGGGCAGTGGCCTGGCGTGGAGGCGCAGCGCCTGACCCGCGACCTGCTGGTGCCAGTCTGCTCTCCCGCGCTGATTGCCGACTCCCCGCTGCGCGAGCCTGGCGATCTGGCCAAGGTTCCGTTGCTGCATGTGCTGGGTTACGAGGAGGGGTGGGGCTATTGGCTGGAGCGGGTTGGTGCCGATCAGGTCGACTCTTCCAGCGGCCTGCAGTTCGACACCCTGGTGTCGACCTTGCGCATGGCGGAAATGGGCCTCGGGGTGGCGCTGGCACGCTCATCGCTGGTCGATGACCTGCTGCAAGAAGGCCGGCTGGTAGCACCGTTTACCCAGCGCATCGAGGCGAGCGAGTCCTTTTACCTGGTACGTGGCCTGGGCGAAGCGTTGTCCACCGATGCCCAGGCCTTCAGCTACTGGTTGGTGGCGATGGCCCACCGTTAATCCAATATTTATCCTGGAGCACTGATGCAGTACACATCCACGCGCGGTAATGAGACACGGGTTGATTTCCGCACGGCGCTGCTTTCCGGGCTGGCCGCTGATGGCGGGCTTTATGTGCCGACTGCAGTGCCGACGTTCAGCCAGCAGGAAATTGCCAGCTGGTCCTGGTTGCCGTTCGACGAACTGGCCTGGCGGGTGATGGCACCGTTTGTCGGTGATACCCTCGATGAGCCGACCCTCAGGGCGCTGGTCAGCGACAGTTACCGTGGCTTTCGCCACCGTGGGATTGCACCGCTGCAACAGATCGGCCATAACGAATGGATTCTGCAGCTGTTTCACGGGCCTACCCGGTCTTCCAAGGATTTCGCCGCGCAGTTGCAGGCGCGGCTTATCCGCCATTTCCTTGGGCCCGATTGCGAGCGGGTGATGCTGGTCGGCGCCAGCAACGGCGATACGGCGGTGGCCGCTATCGAAGCCTTGCGGCATTGCCCTACGGCACGCCTGTTGGCGCTGTACCCCAGCGCAGGGACGCCGGCCGACCGCGCGGCGGTGATGCGCAATGCCGCTTGCGAAAGCGTGAGCTGCGTGGACGTGGACGGCAGCTTCGATGACTGCCAGTCGCTGGTGTCGGCGCTGCTGCGTGAATGGCCGTGCCCCGAGCTGATTCCCGTTAGCTTCAACTCGACTAACTGGATCGGCGTGCTGGCGCAGATCGTGTTTTATTTCCACGCGGCGCTGCAGTTGGGAGGGGGAATACGGCCGGTGGGTTTCAGCATTCCCACCGCCAGTTTTGCCGAGATCTACGCAGGCTTCATTGCCCAGAAGATGGGGCTGCCGATCAATCAGATCATTGTCTCGACCAACCGCAATGATGCCTTGCACCGGTTCATTCACTGCAATCGCTACAGCCGTGGTTCACCCAGTCAGACCTTGTCGCCCGTCATGGACTTCTCGCTGTTCTCCAACCTGGAGCGCTTCGTCTGGGAGCTGTACGACCGCGACAGCGGAGCGACCAGGGCGCTGATGGAGCATTTCGAGGATTGTGGCGAACTGAGCATCGGCAACCGCCAGTGGTTGCATGCACGTATGCTGTTCGACTCGTATGCCGTGGACGATGCGCTGATCCGCGAAGAAGTCGTCACACTGTTTCACGAGACCGGCAGTGCAGTAGACCCACATGCCGCCACCGGGGCCTTCGCCGGTCGCCTGCATCGGCGCAACATTGGCGCGCCCATCGTCACGCTGGGGCAGTTTGCCCCGGAAAAATCCGCCGGGCTGCTGGCGGAGCTGGGCGCCTGGCACGGCGATGTGCCTGCTGACGTGGCGGGCACTGCTGGCGGCGGGCAGCTGCTGGGCCGCGAAGACCTGGCAGGCGTTCACGCGTTATTGGCTCAGTTGCAGGCCAGGCGATGAAGCGCATCCTCGACCCCTTGGACGAGCGGATTCTCGCCGAACTCACCGCCAATGCACGGATCGCCCATGCCGAGCTTGGGCTGAAAGTGAATCTGTCGCGCAATGCGGTACGCCAGCGCATTGAGCGCCTTGAGCGCGATGGGGCCATCCAGGGCTATACGTTGCGCATCGGTGAGGGGCGGCGGCCGACATCGTTGATCAATGCGGTGATCTTCGTCTACCGCTATGACCGCATGCGCGGCGCAGCAGTGCTTGATGCGTTGCGCCAGATACCCGAGGTGATCCAGTGCGAGGTGCTCAGCGGCGAGTTCGACCTGTTGCTGCGCGTCGAGGCCTCCAGCCCGGAGCGCGTGCATCATGTGTGGACGGAAATCGCCGCCATGCCAGGGGTCGAGAACACGGTGACGTCGTTCGTCCTGGCCACCGTGATCTAAGCCGCGCCTGAGACATTAACGCTATCGATACTACGACGCCGCCCGGGCTTTCGCCCGGGCGGCGTCGTGCATTGGGGGCTGTTCAGGCCGCCATCAGGTACTGGTCAGATTGGCCAGCAAATACAGCGAATTGCCATATTCAACTGGCATTGCACGGCTCTTAGGCTTGTCCTCATGGACCAATCGCCTGGAAAGGACAGCAAACCATGACCGAATACAAGATTGCACTCGTTGGCTTTGGCGGCGTGAACCGTGCCCTGGCCCAACTGATCGCCGAACGCAATGCGCACTGGCAGCAAGCGCTGGGCTTTGGCCTGAAGATTGTTGGCGTCACCGACCTGTTCCTGGGCTCGGTTATCGACCGGGATGGCCTGGACGCCGCCATGCTGGCAGCCCTGCCAGCCAAGAAGGGGGCGCTGGCGCAGATCCCTCAGGGGACGGCCGAGGCATTCAACGAGGCGGTGATCAAGCAATCGGGGGCCGACATCATTGCTGAGGCCACATTCACCAACCCCAAGGACGGAGAGCCGGCGGCAACCTTCTGCCGCTGGGCGCTGGAAGCGGGCAAGCATGTGGTCACCACCAACAAGGGGCCCATTGCCTTGCATGCCCAGGCGCTCAAGGCCTTGGCCAAGGCTAACGGGGTGTCGTTCGAATACGAAGGTGCTGTGATGAGCGGTACGCCGGTGTTGCGCATGGCGCGCCAGACGTTGGCCGGCGCCGGCTTGGTGGGGTTCGAGGGCATTCTCAACGGTACTTCGAACTATGTGTTGACGCGTATGGAAGAGGGGCTTGGTTTTGCCGATGCCGTGGCCCAGGCTCAAGCGCTTGGTTACGCCGAGGCAGATCCGAGCGCCGATGTGGAGGGGCATGACGTGCGCCTGAAGGTGGTCATTCTCGCAAACGAGTTGCTCGGCGCCTGCCTGCAGGTAAGCGATGTCACCTGCAGCGGCATCAGCAACCTCGACAGTGTGGCGATCCAGCAAGCACAAGCGGCGGGCCAGCGTTGGAAGCTGATCGGTAGCGCCAGCCGTGAAACCGATGGTTCGGTACGTGCCAGCGTCGAAGCGCGCCTGTTAGCCGGCAATCACCCCTTGGCGGGTATTTCCGGCGCCACGAATGCGGTGGCGTTCAACACCGAATTGCTGGGTGCGGTGACCGTGTCTGGCCCAGGTGCCGGGCGTGTCGAAACCGCATTTGCCCTGCTGTCGGATATCGTCGCCATTCACAACGCTGGCCGCTCGGTCTGAGGAGCAACGTTCATGAGCCTGACTTCCGTGTCGCGGTTAGCGATTGAGCAACCCGCCCTGATCGATGTATTCAGCCCCTTCGACGGCAGCCTGGTGGGCAGCGTCGCCAACCTGCCTGCCGACGCTGTGCCAGGCCTGCTGGTCCGCGCCCGCCAGGGGGTGCACGCGTGTGCCGCGTTGCCCCGGCATCGACGCGCCAGCATTCTGGAGCAGGCCGCGCGCTTCATCGAGCGTGACACTGCAGATTTTGCCGGTTTGATTGTCGATGAAGCCGGCAAGACCCTGCGTCAAGCCGAGAAGGAGGTAAAACGCTGCATCAACACGCTCAAGCTGTCTGCCGAGGAAGCGCGGCGCAACGCTGGCGAGGTGGTGCCTTTCGATGCTTATGAAGGTTCTGAATCGCGCCAGGGCTGGTTCACCCGCGAGCCGTTGGGGTTGATTCTGGCCATCACACCTTACAACGATCCGCTCAACCTGGTGGCGCACAAGCTCGGGCCAGCGATTGCGGGTGGCAATGCGGTCATCCTCAAGCCCTCGGAGCTGGCCCCGCTTTCTGCCTTGAAGCTTGTGCAATATCTGGTCGATGCCGGGTTGCCGGAAACCGTCGTCACCGTCGCCACGGGCGGTGCCGAACTGGGCAAGGCGCTGGTGGCCGTGCGTGAAGTGCGGATGATTTCCTTCACAGGCGGCTTCGCCACGGGCGAACAGATAGCTTGCGGGGCTGGCTTGAAAAAGTTGGCCATGGACCTGGGGGGCAACGCCCCGGTGCTGGTACTCAAAGACTGCGACCTCGAAGCCACTGTCGAGTCTTGCGTGTCTGGCGCGTTCTGGGCAGCTGGGCAAAATTGCATTGGCACCCAGCGCATTCTGGTGGACGCATCGATCTATGAGGCGTTCCGCCAGCGTTTCGTTGCCTTGACCCAGGCGATGGTGGTCGGTGACCCAGGCCTGCGCGAAACCGACATGGGGCCGATGATCACCGAAGGCTCGGCCCGGCACATAGAAGAGCGCGTGAGCCAGGCTCTTCAAGGCGGTGCTCGCTTGCTCTGTGGCCATCGACGTCAGGGGGCTGTCTATTCGCCGACAGTGCTGGAAGGCGTTGACCCTGTCAGCCGGCTGTGGCGTGAAGAGGTATTCGCACCCGTCGTGATGCTGGCGCCCTTCGACACTATCGAGCAGGCAATAGCGCTGGCCAACGCGCCGGAGTACAGCTTGCATGCCGGTGTATTCACCCGCGACCTGTCGTTGGCGTTGAGCCTGGCGCGGCGAATCGAGGCCGGGGGCGTGATGATCAATGACTCTTCCGACTACCGCTTCGATGCCATGCCTTTCGGTGGCTCCAAGTATGGGAGCCTGGGGCGCGAGGGCGTGAGGTTCGCTTACGAGGACATGACCCAGCCAAAAGTCGTTTGCCTCAACCAGCTGGGTTGAAGGGGGAGTCTGATGATTGAACGGTATGGGTCAGGCACGCGGATGTCGCTGGCTGTCAGCTACAGGGGCCTGTTCGAAACGGCCGGCGTGGTCGCCGACGACCTGCAACAGGATGTGCAGGGGCAGTTGCGCCAGGCGCTGAGTACCATCGATGGGTTGATGGCTGAGGCCAGGGTGGCCAAGGACCAGTTGACCCGGGTTCAGTTGTGGATCGCAGACTATCGACATTTCGACCTGGTGAACGAGGTGTATGACCGCTGGTTGCAGGGGTGTGCCAAACCGGCACGGGCCTGCGTGGGGGCCGATCTGGGGCAGGGCTACCTGGTCGAGGTGCAGGTGTTTGCCGTGTGTGCCGACCGCGCGTGACCGGCAGCGGCGGGTGCGGCGGTTCAGCGCACCAGCCGCGGTACGGCACGTACATAGACGAGTTCGGCCACCAGCTCTGCCAATGTCTGGGTAAGCACAGCTGCTGCCGCCAACCCGCGCAGCTCTTCCGGCAACGCCAGCGCCAGTGGCAGCACCACCAGCGAATTCCGTGTCGCGGCGCTGAAGGTCACCGAGCGTGCCTCGGCCACCGGCAGGCGCAGCAACCGCGCCGAAACAAACCCGAGCACCGGCGCCAGCAGCATGAAGCTGACGTACACCGGAATCACCGGCAACAGGCGATCAAAATCCTGTAGCACCACAGCAATCTGCGAGCCGATCACCGCCAGCAGTACCAGGGCCATCGCGGGCACCGGCATCCATGCCCAGGCGTCATTCCAGGCCGCGACCGTGCGGGAGCGGCGGGCACCGGCGCTGGTGAGCACGGCGAGGATCATCGGCAGCACGATCAGCAGCACGAAGGCCTCCAAGAACGGGGCGATGCGCATGGTTACACCGCTGCTGTCACCGAGCATCAGCGCCAGGTACACCGGCAGCAGCAGCAATTGCACCAGCAACAGCACGGGCGTGGCGGCGAGGGTCAGGCGCGAGTCGCCTTTGCCGATGTGGGTGAACACCACCACGTAGTCAATGCACGGCGTAAGCAGCACCAGCAGAGCGCCGATGAGGATCGCCGGGTGCTCGGCCAGGCCACGGGTAAGGGCCCAAACCAGCAATGGCACGAGGATGAAGTTGGCGAGCAGCAGGGCTGCCATGAAGCGGCGGTTGCCCAGGCCCTGGCGCAGGTCGAGGAAGGGGATCTGCAGGAACATCGCGTACATCAGGATGGCGATGGCGGGGGTGACCAACGCTTCCAGCTTGCGTGCAGCGTCGGTGGCCAGTAGGCCGAAGGCTACGGCAGCGAGCACGGCGGCGAAGTAGATCGGTATCTGCTGGGTTTCGAGTTGCTCTCTGGTCAAGGTGGGGCCTGTGCGTGGTCGTCTGAAAAGGACACAGGGTAATACGCTGGGGTGGGTGGGTGCTCGATTTGTACCTCATTCCAGAAACAAGAAGCCCGGCACTAGGCCGGGCTTCTTCACATCAGGCTTACGCCAATCAGTTGCCGTAAACCGGCAGCTTCTTGCAGATGGCCTTGACCTTCTCGCGCACGGCGTCGATCACCGCTTCGTTGTTCAGGTCAGCCAGGATGTCGCAGATCCAGCCGGCCAGTTCGCGGCACTCGGTTTCCTTGAAACCACGGGTGGTGACGGCTGGGGTGCCGAAACGCAGGCCCGAGGTGACGAACGGCGAACGTGGGTCGTTCGGTACCGAGTTCTTGTTGACGGTGATGAAGGCTTTGCCCAGGGCAGCGTCAGCATCTTTACCGGAGATTTCCTGCTTGATCAGCGACAGCAGGAACAGGTGGTTCTGGGTGCCGCCGGAAACGACGTCGAAACCACGCTCGATGAACACTTCGGCCATGGCCTGGGCGTTCTTCACCACCTGCTGCTGGTAAGCCTTGAACTCAGGCTGCAGGGCTTCCTTGAAGCAGATGGCCTTGGCAGCGATCACGTGCTCCAGCGGGCCGCCCTGGGCGCCCGGGAAGACGGCGGAGTTCAGCTTCTTCTCGATGTCGGCGTTGGCACGGGCCAGGATCAGGCCGCCACGTGGACCGCGCAGGGTCTTGTGGGTGGTGGTGGTGACCACGTCGGCGAACGGCACAGGGTTCGGGTACACGCCAGCGGCAACCAGGCCGGCAACGTGGGCCATGTCGACGAACAGGTAGGCACCGACCTTGTCGGCGATGGCGCGGAAGCGGGCGAAGTCCAGGACCTGCGAGTAAGCCGAGAAGCCGGCAACGATCATCTTCGGCTTGTGCTCGACAGCCAGGCGCTCGACTTCGTCGTAGTCGATCAGGCCGTTGCCGTCGATGCCGTACTGGATGGCGTTGTACAGCTTGCCCGACGAGCTCACCGAAGCACCGTGGGTCAGGTGGCCACCGTGGGCCAGGCTCATGCCCAGGATGGTGTCACCGGCCGACAGCAGGGCCAGGTAGACCGCGGCGTTGGCTTGCGAGCCAGCGTGCGGCTGGACGTTGGCGTAGTCGGCGCCGAACAGCTCTTTGGCACGGTCGATGGCCAGTTGCTCGACCACGTCGACGTACTCGCAGCCGCCGTAGTAGCGCTTGCCTGGGTAGCCTTCGGCGTACTTGTTGGTCAGGACCGAGCCCTGAGCTTCCATGACTGCCGGGCTGGTGTAGTTTTCCGAAGCGATCAGCTCGATATGCTCTTCCTGGCGCAGAGCTTCTTGCTGCATGGCTTCGAAGAGCTCGGCGTCGTACTTGGCAATGGTCAAATCACGGCTGAACATGGCGGTCCTCAAGGATCGGGGTAATTTGGGGGGGCATTCTAACCGATTGATCCGCGCCTGGCATATGAAGTGGCATCAAGTCGCGGACCAATGGGGCTCATGTTGCATCCCGCGCCGTGTCTGGGCTGGCTGGGGATTGGAGTTGACTCGAAAGTCCGCTTTTTCGGGCGCTCACTGGAACATGAACAGGGCGGCGTTGGCGAACTGCGCCTCGAACTGGTTGGCCGGCATCGGCCGCCCGAACAGATAGCCCTGGACCTCGTCGCAGCCATGCTCGCGCAGGAATTCCAACTGCTCGTGGGTTTCCACGCCTTCGGCGATCACCGCCAGGTTGAGGCTGTGGGCCATGGCGATGATCGCCCGGGCGATCTGCGCGTCCTGCTCGCCCTCGGGCAGGCCGTCAACGAAGGTGCGGTCAATCTTCAGCACATCGATCGGGAACTGCTTGAGGTAGTTCAGCGACGAGTAACCGGTGCCGAAGTCGTCGACCGCGATGCTCAGGCCAAGGTTCTTCAGGCTGGCGAGAATCTGCAGCGCCTCATTGACCTCGCGCATCAGGATGCTCTCGGTCAGCTCCAGCTCCAGGCATGCCGGCGGCAGGCCGGTTTCTTCGAGGATGGTGGCGATCCGCGTACCCAGCTGGCCGTCGGAGAACTGCCGCGCCGAGATGTTCACCGACACCTTCGGCACGCGCACCTTGTTCTTGTGCCAGGCCTTGAGCTGGCGGCTGGCCTCGCGCAGCACCCAGTCGCCGACATCCACCACCAGGCCCAGCTCTTCGATCACCGGGATGAAGTCCCCTGGCGGCACCAGGCCGCGGGTCGGGTGGCGCCAGCGCAGCAGCGCTTCGGCACCGGTCAGGCGCTTGCCGTCGCCGCTGAACTGCGGCTGGTAGTAGAGGATGAACTCGTTCTGCTCCAACGCGTGGCGCAGGTCGCTCTCCAGTTCCAGGCGCTCTAGCGCGCTGGCGTTCATCTCGGTCTGGTAGAACTGGAAGTTGTTCTTGCCGCGCTCCTTGGCGTGGTACATGGCGGTGTCGGCGTTCTTCATCAGCTGGCTCAGCTCGTTGCCGTCCTGCGGGCTGAGGGCGATGCCGATACTGGCAGTGACGAAGAACTCGCGGCCTTCGAGCACGAACGGTCGCACCAGGCTGCCAAGAATGTTCTCGGCCACGTGAATGGCGCGGTTCAGGGCCATCTCGCGGGTGGCGCGCGGCTGCAGCAGCAAGGTGAATTCGTCGCCGCCCATGCGCGCCACGGTGTCGTCGTCGTCGACGCAGGCCAGCAGGCGCAGGGCCATGTCCTTGAGCATGCGGTCGCCCGCGGCGTGGCCGAGGGAGTCGTTGATCGGCTTGAAGCGGTCGAGGTCGAGGAACATCAGCACGACCCACGATTTCTGCCGCTCGGCCTGTTGCAGCGCGGTGTGCAGGCGGTCCTGGAACAGCGTGCGGTTGGGCAGGTGGGTGAGGGCGTCGTAGTAGGCCAGGCGGTGGATGCGCTGTTCGCTGGCCTTGCGCTCGCTGATGTCGGTGAAGAAGCACACGTAGCTGGCCAGGTCGCCTTCGTCGTCGAGCACGGCAGTGATGCCGACCCAAGCCGGGTAATGGTCGCCGTCGCGGCGCTTGAGCCACACTTCGCCTTCCCAGCTGCCGCGCTGGTGCAGTTGCTTGAGCACGTAGCGCAGGTGGCTTTGCTGTTGGTCCTCGACCACCAGCATGGTCGGCAGCTGGTCGAGTACGTCGCCGACTGCGTAGCCGCTGACCCGGCTGAAGGCTTCGTTGGCCTGTACGATATAGCCGGCCGGGTCGGTGATGAGGATGGCCGAGGTGGAGTGTTCGAATACCGTCGCGGCCATGCGCAGGTCTTTTTCCGCACGGCGTTGCTGGCTGATGTCGCGGCCCACGCCGAGCACGCCTTCGAAGCGCTGCTGGTCGTCCCACACCAGCACCAGGCGCAGTTCGATGGGGATCTTGCGGCCATCGGCGCGCAGGCAGTCGAACAGGAACAGTTGCGTCGGCAACTGGCTGCGCAGTTGTGCCAGTTGCTCGTTGTCGCCCATGGCCTTGCTGACCCGCTCCATCAGGCTGTAGATGCCGGTGAGCTGGGCCGGGTTAGCGATGATCGACTGCCAGCCGTTGTTGAAGATCCAGTCGGCCTGGTAGCCCAGCACCGCCTGCACCGAGGGGCTGAGGTAGTTGAGTTGCAGGCGGCTGTCGGTGGAGAAGATCACGTCGCTGATGCTTTCGGCGAGCATGCGGTAGCGCTGCTCGCTGTCGCGCAGCGACTGGCTGGCCTCGATCTGCACGGTGACATCCTTGCCCACGCCGATGATGCGCGTGACCAGGCCATCGTCGTCGCGGGTCAGTACCTGCTCGCGGATTTCGTAACTGCGCCAGCCGCCGTCGCGGTGGCGGAAGCGCAGCTGGGTGTGCAGCGACTGGCTGTGAGCACTGTCGCGCTGTTGCTGGCGCAATTGCTGATAGTGCGCGGCGTCTTCGGGGTGCAGCAGCAGCTCCCAGAAGCGGTCACCCATCTGCGCCAGCTCGGTGCGGTCGTAACCGAGGGTCTGGCCGAGGTGGCGGTTGCTGAAGATCATTCGCTGGCTGAGCACGTCCTGCACATACAGCTGGTCGGGCACGGTACGCACCACGTCGGACCAGAAGCTTTCACGCTCCAGCAGCGACAGCTCCACCTGCTTGCGGCTGGTGATGTCGCTGATGCTGAGGATCACCGCCTGGTAATCGCGGCGCTGCTGCGGCAGGCGCGCCATCAGCCACAGGTGCAGCTCGCCGCCCAGCGGCGCGGGCAGGCGCACTTCCAGCTCCAGCGATGGGCGTTGCTCGATCAGGGCGTCGATCAGTTGCATGCCGACGCTGTCGAGGCCATCACCGCTGCCATCGATCAGCCGTTGCCAGGCGCCTTCGTGACACTCGACGTTGAGCAACTGGCGCGCCACCTGGTTGATCTCGGTGATCCTCAACTCCTGCAACAGCGAGCGGCGCAGGTTGGGGTCCAGCGCCAGGCTCTGCTTGAGCCCGGCCAGGTTGCGCAGGTGATAGCGGTCGAGCTGGCCAGGCAGGCTCGACAGGTCGAGCACGCACAAGGCCACGCCGGTGCCTTCGAAGATTTCGTGGTAGCGCCGACGGTCTTCCTGCAGCGCACGCTGGCGGCGGCGCATGTTGATCAGCGCCAGCACCGGCAGCAGGGCGCAGAACAGCGCCAGCAGGCACTTGCCGATCAGTGCCGGCAGCAGCTTCTGCCGGGCGAGGCCGGCGTCGAACAAGCCACGCAATTGCCAGGTGCTGTTGTCGATGAAGGCGAGCATCACGCTTTGCAGCGGTTCACCGCTGGTTTGTACCGGGGCGTGACGCTCCAGTACCTCACTGCTGCGGCTGTTTTCCAGCAGCCAGAGCGGGTGCCCAGGGCCGTCCAGGTGCGCGGTGAGCACCTGGTAATAGTCCGCTGACAGGCGCAGCAGCCAGTAGCCGCGATCCTGTTCCGCCGTCTGGCGCAACAGCAGGTAAAGGGTGCGGTTGTCCGGCGAGTTGGTGAAAAAGTAGCTGCGGCCCTGGTTCAGCCCGACCAGTTCGTCAATCAGGTCACGGTCGGGGCTGCCGGCCAGGCTGTCGCTGCGCAGTTGCCCGGCCTGGTCGAGCCAGGCCAGGTCGCGCAGGGCTGGCAGGTGTTCGCGCAGGGTCGCCAGCAGGCTCGGCAGGGCGGCCGGCGCCGGCGCTTTGACGTAGGGCTGGACCACGTTCAGGGCCTGCTGGGCCTGGAGCGCCATGTTCAGGCTCAAGTGGTCGGCGAGTTCGGCGCTCGCGTTCAGGTTCAACTGGCGCTGGTCAGACTGGGTGTGGCGAAACTGGGAAAACAGTTGCCACAGCAGCAAGCCCAGCAGAATCAGGGCTAGCAGGGCCAGTGCCCCTTTGACCGAACCACGCAGCGAAGCGACTGGGGCCGGCGAAGCGGGGCGCAGCAGAGTCGGATGATTGAGATCGGTCAAGCGTTGGTCCTGCATTTGGGCTGGCGATGGCAGGTAGGGACATGCACGGTGTATGCCGGTATCTGCACAGGCCTGGACCGCGGCCGCGCACTATAATAGCCGGACATGCGAACGGGCTAGCATGCCTGTGATTGTGGCAATGTGCCAGCCTGATTGTCCGGCGCCAGTGGTCGTGGTGATGCCGGCCCGTTCGGCAAGACCCTGCATCCTGTGCGAGAATGCCGCCCGCTTCAATGACAACGCATCGGAGATGTTCGGTTTTGGTTACTCACTTTTCCACCAATGGCCTCGATTCCGCCTGTGGGCGCAGCAGTCAGACCCTTGTCAGCACTGCCGTGACCGCGGACGTATCCTGCAAATCGTGCCAGCGTTCGCTGGTCAAACCCGACGCGGCTACGGCTTCGAAAAACAAGACGCCATCGCTGGCTGAACTGCGCAAGACCGCCAAGGCGGCAGTGGCGCCGGCTGAACAGGCACCTGTGGCTGCCGTGGCCAAGCCGGCTGGCAAGGTTGTCAGCACGCCTGCTGCTGGCAAACCGGCCAAGGTTGCCGAACAGCCTGCCCGCAGTGGTGGCTTCAGCGTCAAGGCCGCCTATGCTGCGCGCCTGGCCGAGCAGAGCGACCGTTGCCGGTTGCCGCGAGGCAGGGCCAGCAAGCAGCGTCACGTCTGAGCCATTTCTGGCTGCTGTGCCGGCCTCTTCGCTGCTGAAGCCGCGAAGAGGCCGGCACAGGTAACCAATGCCTCCCAGGATCACAACGATCCCTCCCCACCATCCGACCACCCTGTGCAACGCCGCGCGTTGGCGTAGAATGGTCGACTTTGTTCAATGAAACCCCGTAAACACATCCCCCTGGCCACAACGCCGGGGCGTTTGTCGATGTCTTTACCTATCTAGAGGGCTTGGTTTTGGCTCAATACGTCTACACCATGCATCGGCTGAGCAAGGTCGTGCCGCCGAAGCGGGAAATTCTCAAGAATATTTCCCTGTCGTTCTTCCCAGGCGCCAAGATCGGCGTGCTCGGCCTGAACGGTGCCGGTAAATCGACCCTGCTGCGGATCATGGCGGGCGTCGACAAGGAATTCGACGGCGAAGCCCGTCCGATGCCCGACATCAACGTGGGTTACCTGCCGCAGGAACCGCAACTGGACCCCAACAAGTCCGTGCGTGAAGTGGTCGAGGAAGCGGTCAGCGTGATCAAGGACGCCCAGGCTCGCCTGGACGAGGTCTACGCCGCCTACGCAGAACCCGACGCCGACTTCGACAAGCTGGCTGCCGAACAGGCCAAGCTCGAAGCCATCCTGCAGGCCGCCGACGGTCACAACCTCGAGCGCCAGCTGGACGTCGCCGCCGACGCCCTGCGCCTGCCGGCCTGGGATGCCCGTATCGAACACCTGTCCGGTGGCGAGAAGCGCCGCGTGGCCTTGTGCCGCCTGCTGCTGTCGGCCCCCGACATGCTGCTGCTCGACGAACCGACCAACCACCTGGACGCCGACTCGGTAGCCTGGCTGGAGCGCTTCCTGCACGACTTCCCGGGCACCGTGGTAGCGATTACCCACGACCGTTACTTCCTCGACAACGTCGCTGGCTGGATCCTCGAACTGGACCGCGGCGCCGGTATCCCGTACGAAGGCAACTACTCGGGCTGGCTGGAAGCCAAGTCGGACCGTCTGGCGCAGGAATCCAAGCAGCAGAGCGCCCACGAGAAGGCCATGAAAGAGGAGCTGGAGTGGGTGCGCAAAGGCGCCAAGGCCCGCCAGTCCAAGTCCAAGGCCCGTCTGCAGCGCTTCGAAGAAATGCAGTCGCAGGAATTCCAGAAGCGCAGCGAAACCAACGAGATCTACATCCCGGCCGGTCCGCGCCTGGGTGACAAGGTCATCGAGTTCAAGAACGTCACCAAGGGCTACGGCGACCGCGTGCTGATCGACAACCTGTCGTTCGCCATGCCAAAAGGCGCCATCGTCGGCGTGATCGGCGGTAACGGTGCCGGTAAGTCGACCCTGTTCCGCATGCTGATGGGCAAGGAGCAACCGGACTCGGGCAGCATCGAGATCGGCGAAACCGTGCAACTGGCCTGCGTGGACCAGAGCCGTGAAGACCTCGACGGCTCCAAGACTGTGTTCCAGCAGATTTCCGACGGTTCCGACCAGATCCGCATCGGCAGCTACGAGATCCCGTCGCGTACCTACGTTGGCCGCTTCAACTTCAAGGGTGGCGACCAGCAGAAGTTCGTCAAGGACCTGTCCGGTGGTGAGCGTGGCCGCCTGCACCTGGCGCTGACTCTGAAGGAGGGCGGTAACGTCCTGCTGCTCGACGAACCGTCCAACGACCTCGACGTCGAAACCCTGCGTTCCCTGGAAGAAGCCCTGCTGGACTTCCCGGGCGCCGCCATCGTGATTTCCCACGACCGTTGGTTCCTGGACCGTGTGGCCACTCACATCCTGGCCTACGAAGACGACTCGAACGTGGTGTTCTTCGAGGGCAACTACACCGAGTACGAAGCCGACCGCAAGAAGCGCCTGGGCGATGCTGCTGCCCAGCCGCACCGTGTACGGCACAAGAAGCTGGCCCAGTAAGCCGGTCTTCTGGCGCACAAGAATGGGGCTCATCGCGGCCCCATTTTTGTGCCTGCTTGCTACGAAAAGGCGCCGGCTTTACCGGTTAATCGAAGGTTGTTTTGTATACACTTATATAAAACGCACCAAATAATTTCAAAAAAACGACATTTCGCCCTATTCCGGTGCGATTGCTTCTTGGTACATTTCGAGAAAAACCAATAAGTCCAATCCTCTTGGTGAGATGTCTACCATGATCGAATCCGTCGACCATTTCCTTGCACGCCTGCAGCAACGCGACCCGGGCCAACCGGAATTCCACCAGGCTGTGGAAGAAGTGCTGCGCACCCTGTGGCCCTTCCTCGAAGCCAACCCTCACTACCTGCAGTCCGGCATCCTCGAGCGCATGGTCGAGCCTGAGCGCGCCGTGCTGTTCCGCGTGTCGTGGGTCGATGACCAAGGCAAGGTCCAGGTCAACCGCGGCTACCGCATCCAGATGAGCAGCGCCATCGGCCCTTACAAAGGTGGCCTGCGCTTCCACCCGTCGGTGAACCTGAGCGTGCTCAAGTTCCTGGCCTTCGAACAGGTGTTCAAGAACTCCCTCACCTCGCTGCCCATGGGCGGCGGCAAAGGTGGCTCGGACTTCGACCCGAAAGGCAAGAGCGATGCCGAAGTCATGCGTTTCTGCCAGGCCTTCATGAGCGAGCTGTACCGCCACATCGGGGCGGACTGCGACGTGCCGGCCGGTGACATCGGTGTGGGTGCCCGCGAGATCGGCTTCATGTTCGGCCAGTACAAGCGCCTGGCCAACCAGTTCACGTCGGTGCTGACCGGCAAGGGCATGACCTACGGTGGCAGCCTGATCCGCCCTGAAGCCACCGGCTACGGCTGCGTATACTTCGCTGAAGAGATGCTCAAGCGGCAGAACCTGCGCATCGACGGCCGTCGCGTGGCCATTTCCGGTTCCGGCAACGTCGCCCAGTACGCGGCGCGCAAGGTCATGGACCTGGGCGGCAAGGTGATTTCGCTGTCCGACTCCGAAGGCACCCTGTACGCCGAAGCTGGCCTGACCGATGCCCAGTGGGATGCGCTGATGGCGCTGAAAAACGTCAAGCGCGGCCGCATCAGCGAGCTGGCCGAGCAGTTCGGCCTGGAGTTCCGCAAGGGCCAGACCCCGTGGAGCCTGCCGTGCGACATCGCCCTGCCGTGCGCCACGCAGAACGAGCTGGGCATCGAAGACGCCCGCACCCTGCTGCGCAACGGCTGCATCTGTGTGGCCGAAGGCGCCAACATGCCGACCACCCTGGCGGCGGTCGACCTGTTCATCGAGGCAGGTATCCTGTACGCACCGGGCAAGGCCTCCAACGCCGGTGGCGTGGCGGTGTCGGGGCTGGAAATGTCGCAGAACGCCATGCGCCTGCTGTGGACCGCCGGTGAAGTGGACAGCAAGCTGCACAACATCATGCAGTCGATTCACCATGCTTGCGTGCATTACGGTGAAGAGGCCGATGGCAAGGTCAACTACGTGAAGGGCGCGAACATCGCCGGCTTTGTGAAGGTTGCCGATGCCATGCTGGCGCAAGGCGTAGTCTGATTCGAGGCTCTGGGGGGGGGCTGCACAGCGGCCCCCCTTAGGCCCCACCTCCAATCTCGACCACTTCGATCAGCTGATCCCCCGCCGGCCGCCGCCACAGCACTTCGTCCCCAGGCCCAGCCCCGAGCAAAGCCCGCCCCAGTGGCGACCCCCAGTTGATCATCCCGCGCCCGGCATCCGCCTCATCCTCGCCCACCAGTTGCACCACATGCTCCTGGCCCTGCTCGTCGATGAACCTGACTTGGCTACCAATCTGCACCTTGTTGCGCGAAGTCGCCGCCGGCACCACCTGCGCGCTCTGCACCCGCGCGCTGAAATAGCGCAGGTCCCGCTCGGTATCGGCCAGGCGCTGCTTGTCACCGCGCTCACCCTCGGCCTGCAACGCGCTGCGCAGGGCATTCAGTTCGCTCACGCGCTGTTGCAGCTGGCGCAGGCCGCTGGCAGTGACGTAATTGGGCTGGTCGCTGACGCGCCGCTCCACCGGCTGATCGGCCTGGGCGGCGGCCTGGTCTTCGTTGACGAATGCTCGGCTCATGCAATGGCCTCCTTGTGCTGAAGACCAGCATGGCAGGCCGGTGGTTTCAGGGGATGTCCGTTTGCGACGCACGCGCCCTCAAAATCAGCGGCGGTAGGCGCGGGCGGCGCCCTGGTCTTTCTCCTGCTGCCACTCGCGGTCACGCTCGTCCCAGAAGCGTTCGTGGTACTGGCGCTGCTCCTCGCTGTTCTGCATCGCGTGGCACTGGCGGAAGCCATCGTCCCAGCCAGTCTCGTACTGGCGGTCGTGCAGGTAGCGCGGTACGTCCTTCTTGAAGTCGCCAACCATCAGCCCGGCTGCCTGACGGCCGCTGCTGCAACCGTCCTGGTAGCCGTCGGCGTAGGCGGGGGGATAACCGTGATTGACCATCTGATCGTGGGTGGTTTCGCAACCCGCCAGCAGCAACGCAATGCACAAGCCGAACCAGTACCGCGACATGACCACCTGGACCCTTGGGGAGATACCGGAAAGTCTAGGTGGCGATTTGTCGGGGAGCTGTCAAAACAGTGTCAAAGAGTCGGTTGGTTCACATTCAGTAGTGATACCACTTCAGCTCCAGCATCACCTCGTTCTGCGCGCTGGCCAGGTGGCTGAACTCCCGCGAGGCACTCAACCTCAGCCCCAGGTTCTGGCTGATCTCCCACTGCTGGTTCAGGCTCACACTGCGCCGCACTTCGCCATTGGTGAAGTAATCGCCCTTGGCCTCCAGCGTCAGGTTGCCCAGCCCGTTGCGCCACAGCAGGCCACCATTGAACCCCGTTGCCGGGGCGATGAACTGGGCGAAGTCGTTGTGGTGTTCGACCCGCAGGGTGCCCAAGGCAAAGCCCAGCAAGCCATCGGCCAGTTGCCAGGTGCCACCGGCTCCGCCATTCACGTGGCTCACCAGCACCTCGTCGTCATGCTTGCCCGGCACTCGCTCCAGGCCACCCGCCACCTGCCAGGACCAAGGCTTGAGCAGCTCGTTGCGTGGCGTCAGCGAGCGGATGGTGGCCAGGTCCAGGCGTTGTACCTGCCAATCGTTGCCTTCGTACTGGCGCACCTTGAGCTGCAGGATCTCGATCTGCGCGCCCAGCGGGAAGCCATAGGCATTGTCGTTGAGGTCGTGGTAGGCCATGCGCAGGCCGTACTCGGCATAGGCGCGGTCCTCTCGGGTGCCGACGCCCAGCTGCCAGGTACGCGAGTCATGGCCGTCCTCGGGCAAGCCGGGGCGCTCGATCTGCAAGGGCGGCGGCGGGTTGCTGTTGATCGCCCGCAGCAGCTCGAAACTGCGCTTGGCCTGCCCAGGGTCACGCTCCTGGCCATTGGCCCGGTAGCGTTCCAGGCGGTACGCGGCATCCTGCACCAGCGCCTGGCGCTCGCGGGGCAGGGCTTTGAATTCGGCGCTTTGCAATTGCGTGGTATCGGCGCTGACGGCCAGTACCTGGCGCTTCTCGTCATGGTCCAGCGGTTCGGCCCGGGCCAGCAGCTCGCGCTCGCGTGACGGGCGGTAGGTTTCGCTGGCGACCAGGCCCGATTGCTTCACCGCTTTCACCGTGTCGGTTGGAATGGCGGTGAGCGGGAATTGCGAGGTCAGGTCCAGGCTCGGCCGGGCCACCTGCAGCAACTCCAGCAGGCGGTACGAGCAGTTTTCGTCAAAGAAGAAGTAATCGAACTGAATCTGCTTCAGTTCCCACACGTGTTCGACCATGCGTCCGGTCTCTTCCGGCGTCAGGTCCAGCTGGTATTCCCACAGGTCGCGGTTCTCCAGGCTGCGGTACTCGGAGAGCTTTTCCTGGTAGGGCATCAGCGCGAACAGGCCTGGGTAGCCGCCCATCAGGCCCTTCCAGGCATACAGGATGCTGTTGTCGCTGCCTTCGATGTAGGCGCCGAAGTTGATCGCGTAGCTCAGTAGCGTGGTGTCGTCGCTGCGGGTGTTGGACTGGTCGATACGCAGCAGGGTGTGGCCGAACATTGACGACGGGCTGTTCAGGTAGGCTGCCGGGAAGATCAGCGCCGCACTGTGCGGGTCGATCGACTTGTACCAGGTCTTGAATTCCTGGCAGTCCGGTTGCGGCAGGCCTTGCAGGTCGAGCTGTTCACGCAGCCAGCGGGTGCGCGCGGGGAATACGCACTGGGCGTGTTTGTCACCCAGGCTGGCGGGGGCGTACAGCGCTTCGACCGTGGCCTTGAGTTCCTGGTCCGGGTGGTGCGCACCGTCCTCGGCGAGGAAGAAGGCGTCATCGTCCACATAGCTGCGCCAGCCGCCGAGCTTGGCGGTTTCGTAGTGGCCCAGGGCAATCCAGTAAGGGGTGTTGGCCAGTTGCTGGATACGGCCTGGGTCCAGCACGGGCATGGCATGTACGGGGGCGCAGGCACACAGCGCCAGGGATGCAAGGCGTTTGAGCATGTCGGGCAACTACTTCTTAACGATGCCGAAAAAAGGCGAAACCCGCCCCGGAGGCCGGGGCGGGAGCAGCTGCACTCAGGCCTCGGTGGCGTATTTGGCCAGGCGTGGGTCGTTCTTCAGAACGGCCAGGGTGTTGCTGTGGACCGTTTCGGCAGTCACGTCGGCGCTGCTGAAGATCTGGTTGAAGTGCTGGTGGGTGACCGAGGCGAAGTAGCCACGATCTTCCGGAGCGACGCCCAGGACCACGGCGTAGGTGGTCAGGGCTTCGCCCTGGCCCATGGCCATGTCTTCGGACAGCTCGTTCATCATGCCATTCATGGCGAACCAGGACTTGCCGCCATAGGTCAGCGAAGCCTTGGTCGAGCAGCCGTTGGTGCCGGAGGTCATGCCGAAGGTGGCGTTACCGGAGGTGCCGTTGGTGGTGGAGGCCAGGAAGTGCGCCGGCGTGCCACGCTGGCCTTCGAACAGCATGTTGCCCCAGCCGCAGTTCGGGCCGCCCGGTGCTTCGGCAAGGGCGTTGAGCGAGACCACGGTGAACAGAGTACCCAGAAGAATCCGTTTCATAGCATTGTTCTCTATTTGTCTTAACCAAGGGTCAGGGTTGTCTGGCAACGCGGTTGCCAGGTCGGGAAAGCTTTTCACCCACCCGCGCAGCTTGGAGTTTAGGCATGATCTAAAGGTTGCGTTGTTGATTGCGAAAAATTTGCTCGTACATGACAGCGTCGCCGCTGCGACATAAAGTCCAGCGGAGCCTTGCAAGGCGCGCGCGGGCAGCGCCAGAATGCTGCGTATCTGCCCCGCCGAAGTAAGGAAACCCAATGCCCGATCCTGTCGCTGCGCGCCTGCGTCTCGCGCCTGAAGCCCTGACCCGGCGTTTCTCCCCCGAGCAGTTTGCCTTTACCCATACCGACGATCTGGAGCCGTTTCGCGGAGTCCTGGGCCAGGAGCGTGCTGTCGAGGCCCTGCAGTTCGGCGTGGCCATGCCGCGCCCTGGTTACAACGTTTATGTGATGGGCGAGCCGGGCACCGGCCGCTTTTCCTTCGTCAAGCGCTACCTCAAGGCCGAGGGCAAGCGCCAGCAGACCCCGGCCGACTGGCTCTACGTCAACCATTTCGACGACACCCGCGAGCCACGCGCACTGGAGCTGCCTTCCGGTAGCGCGGCCGAGTTCATCAGCGACATGAACGGGTTGATCGACAACCTGCTGGCGACCTTCCCGGCGGTGTTCGAGCACCCGTCGTACCAGCAAAAGAAAGGCGCCATCGACCGCGCCTTCAACCAGCGCTATGACCGTGCGCTGGATGTGATCGAACGCGCCTCGCTGGAAAAGGACGTGGCCCTGTACCGCGATGCCAGCAACGTCGCCTTCACCCCGATGGCCGACGGCAAGGCGCTGGACGAAGCAGAATTCGCCCAGTTGCCCGAAGAGGTGCGCGAGCAGTTCCACGAGGACATCGCCCTGCTTGAGGAGCGCCTCAACGAGGAGCTGGCCAGCCTGCCGCAGTGGAAGCGCGAGTCGAACAACCAGCTGCGCCAGCTCAACGAAGAAACCATCACCCTGGCCCTGCAGCCATTGCTGGCGCCGCTGTCGGAAAAGTACGCCGAGAACGCAGCGGTCTGTGCCTACCTGCAGTCCGTGCAGCTGAACCTGCTGCGCACCGTGGTCGAGCAGCTGGTTGAAGACAGCAAGACCGACGCGGCTGCGCGCAAGCTGCTGGAAGAGCAGTACGCGCCAAGCCTGGTGGTCGGCCACCACGCTGACGGGGGGGCGCCGGTGGTGTTCGAGCCGCACCCGACCTACGACAACCTGTTCGGCCGCATCGAATACAGCACCGACCAGGGGGCACTGTACACCTCTTACCGGCAGTTGCGCCCGGGCGCGTTGCACCGCGCCAACGGCGGCTTCCTGATTCTCGAAGCCGAGAAGATGCTGGGCGAGCCGTTCGTCTGGGATGCCCTCAAGCGCGCCCTGCAGTCGCGCAAGCTGAAGATGGAGTCGCCGCTGGGCGAGCTGGGCCGTGTTGCCACGGTCAGCCTGACGCCGCAGATGATCCCGCTGAACATCAAGCTGGTGATCATCGGTTCACGCCAGCTGTACTACGCGCTGCAGGACCACGACTCGGACTTCCAGGAGATGTTCCGCGTGCTGGTCGACTTCGACGAAGACATGCCGATGGTCGACGAGAACCTCGAGCAGTTCGCCCAGTTGCTGCGCACCCGCACCAACGAAGAAGGCATGGCACCGCTGACCAGCGATGCGGTGGCGCGCCTGGCCACCTACAGCGCACGCCTGGCAGAAAACCAGTCGCGCCTGTCGGCACGCATCGGCGACCTGTTCCAGCTGGTCAGCGAGGCCGATTTCATCCGCCAGCTGGCCAATGACGAGATGACCGACGCCGGGCACATCGAGCGTGCGCTCAAGGCCAAGGCCACCCGCACCGGGCGTGTTTCGCAGCGGGTGCTCGACGACATGCTCGCCGGCATCATCCTGATCGACAGCGAAGGCGCGGCCATCGGCAAGTGCAACGGCCTGACCGTGCTGGAAGTCGGCGACTCGGCGTTCGGCATGCCGGCACGCATATCCGCCACCGTCTACCCGGGCGGCAGCGGCATCGTCGACATCGAGCGCGAGGTCAACCTCGGCCAGCCGATCCACTCCAAGGGGGTGATGATCCTCACCGGGTACCTGGGCAGCCGCTATGCCCAGGAATTCCCCCTGGCGATTTCCGCGAGCATCGCCCTGGAGCAGTCCTACGGCTATGTCGATGGCGACAGTGCCTCGCTGGGTGAGGCCTGCACGCTGATCTCGGCCTTGTCGCGCACGCCGCTCAAGCAGTGCTTCGCCATCACCGGCTCGATCAACCAGTTCGGTGAAGTGCAGGCGGTGGGTGGGGTCAACGAGAAGATCGAAGGCTTCTTCCGCCTCTGCGAGGCTCGTGGCTTGACGGGCGAGCAGGGGGTGATCATTCCGCGCGCCAACGTCGCCACGCTGATGCTCGACGAGCGCGTGCTGCAGGCGGTGGAGAACGGTATGTTCCACGTCTATGCGGTCAGCCAGGCCGATGAAGCGTTGAGCCTGCTGGTGGGCGAAGATGCTGGCGAGCTCAACGACCAAGGCGTATTTACCGAAGGCAGCGTCAACGCCCGCGTGGTCGAGCGCTTGCGCGAGATCGCCGAGATGATCAGCGAGGAAGAGATCGAGAAGGCAGAAAAGGAACGCCTGGAAGAGGTCATTGCCCAGGCCAAACCGGCCTGAGTCAATAAAACGGCGCTGGCGGCCATGTGCTACCGTTCAGCGCCGGTTTTCCATCTTTCTGTGCTGTTCTTCTATGCTGGAACTTAAGGACGGTATCAGGGTTCAGGATGGAAACAGCCTGGGTTTCAGGCTGAACAGGGCTCATTGGAGGGGACGCGGCCATGCGCAACCTCAGCCTTACTCGCCAGTGCCTGGGCCTGGTGACCCGCATCGAATGCAGCATCCGCCCACTGGCCGGCGACAATGGCATGTGGACCTTGCTGTTCGCCGCCGGCATGGCCGGTGAACAACCCTCTGCAATCAAGGCCCAGGGGCCGTTCCATGGGCCGATGGTGGCCGAATCCGTGCTCAGTGCCATCGTCGACAGCCTGACCCTGCATGGGTATCAGGTGGCCGACGATCCACAGATCTGGTGCCTGCACCTGCAGGCTCAGCTACGGCGGATCAACGGCGAACGCTGCCGCAACCTGGGGGATTATCAGTTCCACCCTGAAACCTGAGCATACATACCCAGCGCTGCGGCATCCGGCCGCAGGCTTTTGCTGTCACAGGTGGCTGGCTATACTCGCGGCCGATTTTCCAGTCACCTGACGAGTTCAAAACCCTCCATGGAACGTATTCTCGAAAACGCGATGTATGCCTCGCGCTGGCTGCTCGCTCCCATCTACTTCGGTCTGTCCCTCGGCCTGCTGGCCCTGGCGCTGAAGTTCTTCCAGGAAGTTGTCCACGTCCTGCCCAACGTTTTCGCCCTCAGTGAAGCCGACCTGATCCTGGTCATCCTGTCGCTGATCGACATGTCGCTGGTTGGCGGCCTGCTGGTGATGGTGATGATTTCCGGCTACGAGAACTTCGTGTCGCAGCTGGACATCGACGAGAGCAAGGAAAAGCTCAACTGGCTGGGCAAGATGGACTCTTCGTCGCTGAAGATGAAGGTGGCCGCTTCGATCGTGGCGATTTCTTCCATCCACTTGCTGCGGGTGTTCATGGATGCGCAGAACATCTCCACCGACTACCTGATGTGGTACGTGATCATCCACATGACCTTTGTGGTCTCGGCCTTCTGCATGGGCTATTTGGACAAGCTGACCAAGCACTGAGTGCGGTTGCCTGTCACACCGCCCGGCTGTTGCAAAACGGACGGGCGGTGTCGTTTCTGGCTTGTGCTTTCGGCCGCTCCGTACAAAAAATGAGCACTCATGCGTGGTTCCCATAGCGAGGTGCTCTCATGAACCTGCAACAGCTCAACACCGAGGCCAGGGCGGGCCATGTCGAGGAATTGAACCTCATTGCCATCGAAGGCGGCGACTACCTGATCGAGGCCCGGGTCAAAGGCCATCCCCATCCCCTGTCCGATACCCGTGGTGAGCGCTTGCGCGTGCACTCGGTGGAGGATGCGCGCAAGTTGCTGCAGGCCATTCCGATGGTGTCGATGAACCTCGTGCACTGGTCGGTACAGGACGAAATGTGCGGCATGGGCACGCACCCGGAAGAAGACCTGAAGGTGCCGATTTCCCAGCGCTCGGCCTGGTAGCTGCTCGCGGCGCCCCAGTGTGCTAGGCTGCTCGCCCTTTTCATCAAGGGCGCGGCCGCACTGCGCCCTGCAGTGGAGCACGACAATGTCCGAACTCAACCTGTCCACCGACGAAACGCGCGTCAGCTACGGCATCGGCCGTCAACTGGGCGGCCAGCTGCGCGACAACCCGCCGCCAGGCGTGAGCCTGGAAGCCATCCTGGCCGGCCTGACCGACGCATTCAGCGGCGCCGAAAGCCGTGTCAGCGAAGCCGACCTGTCGGCCAGCTTCAAGGTCATCCGTGACGTGATGCAAGCCGAAGCTGCCGCCAAGGCTGAAGCCGCCGCTGCCGCTGGCAAGGAATTCCTGGTCGAAAACGCCAAGCGTGACGGCATCACCACCCTGGCTTCGGGCCTGCAGTTCGAAGTGCTGACCGCAGGTGAAGGCGCCAAGCCGACCCGCGAAAGCAACGTGCGCACCCACTACCACGGCACGCTGATCGACGGCACCGTGTTCGACAGCTCCTACGACCGTGGCCAGCCGGCTGAATTCCCGGTTGGCGGCGTGATCGCTGGCTGGACCGAAGCCCTGCAGCTGATGAACGCCGGCAGCAAATGGCGCCTGTACGTGCCGAGCGAGCTGGCCTACGGCGCCCAAGGCGTTGGCAGCATTCCGCCGCACAGCGTACTGGTGTTCGACGTCGAGCTGCTCGACGTTCTGTAATGCCGTTGAGGCCGGCGCTGCCGGCCTCAATTCCAGTCTGTTCCCCCTGGGCGCAAGGCCCGTGCATAGCAGAACAGAAACAGGTTGCGCACCAGCTCCTTGAGCACCCCCGGCTCACTCGAATTCAGCCCGTACAGATCCAGGTCTCCCTGGTCGCGTAGCTCGTCCAGTGCTTCTTCTTCGAGCACTGCGCACACCTCACCGGTTTCCCGATGAAGGATGCGCAGATAGGGGTGGGGGCGGTCCAGCCAGGCGTCGATCAGATAAGTCATGGCTATTCTCCTTGGAAATCGGCCCCAATGAGAATAATTCTTATTATCAGAATAGCAAGCGCCAATTGGCGGATTTTGTAATCAGACCTTGCGCACGAATTCCGACTTCAGCTTCATGGCGCCGATGCCGTCGATCTTGCAGTCGATGTCGTGGTCGCCGTCGCACAGGCGGATGTTCTTGACCTTGGTGCCGACCTTGACCACCAGGGACGAGCCCTTGACCTTGAGGTCCTTGATCACGGTAACGGTGTCGCCGTCCTGCAGGACGTTGCCGACCGAATCCTTCTTCACCGCATCATCGCTGGCCGCTTCGGCTTCGCCGCTGGCCGACCACTCGTGGGCGCACTCAGGGCAGACCAGCTGGGTGCCATCCTCGTAGGTGTATTCGGAGTTGCATTTGGGGCAGGGTGGCAGAGTGCTCACTTCGGTTCCTTAAACAGACAGGCGGTTAAAGGCCCATATTGTATAAGGTCTAGCGGGAGAAGTATTTTTGTCCGGACAAATGCAAGGCGGGCCAGCACGCTCCTGTGGGAGCGGGCTGGCCCGCGAAGAAGGCGACGGGGTCTGTCAGTGAGTACGGGCGACCGCAAACTCGCTCAGTTCAACCAGCGCATCCCGGTATTCACTGGCTGGCAGCACTTCCAGGCACTCGATGGCACGCTTGACGTAGTCACGCGCCAGCTCGGCGGTGTACTTCAGTGCGCCCGACGCCTCGACGGCCTCGCGAATCTGCTCCAGATCCTCCAGGCCACCCTTCTGGATTGCCTTGCGCACCAGTGCAGCCTGCTCCGGCGTCCCTTCACGCATGGTGTAGATCAACGGCAGGGTCGGCTTGCCTTCGGCCAGGTCGTCGCCGACGTTCTTGCCCAAGGCCTCGGCATCGCCTTCGTAGTCGAGCAGGTCGTCGACCAGCTGGAAGGCCACGCCCAGGTGGTCACCGAAGGTGCGCAGGGCTTCGCGCTGCGCTTCGCTGGCCTCGGCCAGCGCTGCGGCGCTGTGGGTCGAGGCTTCGAACAGCATCGCGGTCTTGCCGCGGATGACGTCCATGTAGACCTCTTCGGTGGTGCTGGCATCGCGTACCCGCGACAGCTGCAGCACTTCGCCCTCGGCGATTACCCGGGTGGCCTTGGAGAGGATCTGCATGACCGGCATCGAGCCCAGCTCGACCATCATCTCGAACGAACGCGAATAGAGGAAGTCGCCCACCAGCACGCTCGGCGCGTTGCCCCACAGGGCGTTGGCGGTGGAGCGGCCACGGCGCATGCCGGACATGTCGACCACGTCGTCGTGCAGCAAGGTGGCGGTGTGCAGGAACTCGATGGTCGCGGCCAGCAGGCGCAGGTCGTCGCCTTCACGGCCCAGGGCCTTGCCGCACAGCAGCACCAGCAGTGGGCGCAGGCGCTTGCCACCGGCGGAGGTGATATAGTCGCCGATCTTCGATACCAGCGGCACGCGCGAGGTCAGCTGCTTCTTGATGATCTCGTCGACGGCGCTGAAATCTTCAGCTACCGCGCGGTAGAAGGTTTGGGGTTGCATCGGCTGCTCCAGTGAGGTTGCGCGGCATGCTAGGTCGCGGGTCCCGGTGTGTCAAGGCGCGGTGCCCGCAGGCCGGGGGCGGGACTTGCAAGCAAAACCGCGGTTGCGTACAATCGCGCACCCTAACTTCCTGGGCAGCACCTGCCTTACGCAATTGCACAGGGCCGTTCCAGCCCCGTGCAGCCATGCCAGCCAATACTTATCCTATAAAGCGCTGGGTGAGCAGGATTATCGGAGAAATACCATGTCTTACGCAGTAATCGTTACCGGCGGCAAGCAGTACAAAGTCGCTGAAGGTGAATTCCTCAAGATCGAAAAACTGGAAGTCGCCACTGGCGAATCCGTAACCTTCGATCGCGTTCTGCTGGTTGCCAACGGTGAAGAAGTCACCATCGGCGCACCAGTCGTCGCCGGCGCCAAGGTCGTTGCTGAAGTCATTTCGCAAGGCCGTCACGACAAGGTTCGCATCATCAAGTTCCGTCGTCGTAAGCACCACATGAAGCGTATGGGCCACCGCCAGTGGTTCACCGAGATCAAAATCACCGGTATCCAGGCTTAATCGCCTCGGTCCCCTGAATTTATTTGGAGAATTGAACCATGGCTCACAAGAAGGCTGGTGGTAGTACTCGTAACGGTCGCGACTCAGAATCGAAACGCCTTGGCGTGAAGATGTATGGCGGCCAGGTTATCAAGCCAGGCAACATCATCGTCCGTCAGCGCGGCACCGAATTCCACGCTGGCTACGGCGTTGGCATGGGCAAGGATCACACCTTGTTCGCCAAGATCGAAGGCGTGATCAAGTTCGAGAAGAAAGGCGAGTTCATGCGCCGTTACGTGAGCATCGTCGCCGCCTAATCGCGACGTCGCTCCAGAAGCCCCGTCATGCGACGGGGCTTTTTCGTTTGTGGTGAGCCTCTTGCAAAGCTGTTTGTTTGGGCTGCCGGCGTGGGTTTCTTCGGTCGTACGGGGCCGCCGCGCTCATTTTTGCAAGAGCCTCAGGTTTTTCAGTATTCAACTCGCCCACAGGCGAGAGGCGGTTTTGAATGAAGTTTGTTGACGAAGTATCCATTCGGGTCAAAGCCGGTGACGGCGGTAACGGTTGCATGAGCTTCCGCCGCGAGAAGTTCATCGAGAACGGTGGCCCCAACGGCGGCGACGGTGGTGACGGTGGTTCGGTGTACATGGTTGCCGACGAAAACCTCAACACCCTGGTCGACTATCGCTACACCCGTCACCACGAAGCCCAGCGCGGCTCCAACGGTGGCAGCACCGACTGCACCGGCAAGAAGGGTGAAGACCTGTTCCTGCGCGTGCCAGTCGGCACCACCGTGATCGACGCCTCGACCCAGGAAGTGATCGGCGACCTGATCACCCCTGGCCAGAAGCTGATGGTTGCGCAGGGTGGCTGGCACGGCCTGGGTAACACCCGCTTCAAGTCCAGCACCAACCGTGCACCGCGCCAGACCACCCCAGGCAAGCCGGGTGAGCAGCGCGACCTGAAGATGGAAATGAAGGTATTGGCCGACGTTGGTCTGCTGGGCCTGCCGAACGCGGGCAAGAGCACCTTCATCCGTTCGGTTTCGGCTGCCAAGCCGAAAGTCGCCGACTACCCGTTCACCACCCTGGTACCCAACCTGGGCGTGGTCAGCGTCGACCGCTGGAAGAGCTTCGTCATCGCCGACATCCCCGGCCTGATCGAAGGCGCCTCCGACGGTGCCGGCCTGGGTATCCGCTTCCTCAAGCACCTGGCGCGTACCCGCGTGCTGCTGCACCTGGTCGATATCGCGCCGCTGGACGAAAGCAGCCCGGCCGATGCCGCCGAAGTGATCGTCAACGAGCTGACCCGCTTCAGCCCGTCGCTGGCCGAGCGTGAGCGCTGGCTGGTGCTGAACAAGGCGGACATGGTCATGGACGACGAGCGTGATGAGCGCGTTCAGGAAGTGATCGATCGCCTGGAGTGGGAAGGCCCGGTCTATGTGATCTCGGCCATCTCCAAGCAGGGCACCGACAAACTCAGCCACGACCTGATGCGCTACCTCGAAGACCGTGCTGACCGCCTGGCCAACGACCCGGCCTACGCCGAAGAGCTGGCCGACCTCGACCAGCGCATCGAAGACGAAGCCCGCGCCCAGCTGCAGGCCCTGGACGACGCCCGTACCCTGCGTCGCACCGGCGTCAAGAGCGTGCACGACATCGGCGACGACGACGATGCCTGGGACGATGATTTCGAGGACGACGAAGACGGCCCGGAAATCATTTACGTGCGCGACTGATCGGTTGCAGTACACTAAACGCCGCTCCCAGGAGCGGCGTTTTTGTATCCACGGTATCTACAGATTCGACATAGGTTGGAAGAAGATGCGAAGCAAGGTGACGGGCGCCAAGCGCTGGGTCGTGAAGATTGGCAGTGCCCTGCTGACCGCCGATGGCAAGGGCCTCGACCGCGGCGCCATGGCCGTATGGGTCGAGCAGATGGTCGCGCTGCGTGAAGCAGGCGTGGAGTTGGTACTGGTCTCCTCCGGGGCCGTGGCTGCCGGCATGAGCCAGCTGGGCTGGACTTCGCGACCGAGTGCGATGAACGAGCTGCAGGCGGCGGCCTCGATCGGCCAGATGCGCCTGGTGCAGGCCTGGGAAACGAGCTTCGGCGAGCACGGCAAGCACACCGCGCAGATCCTCCTGACCCACGATGACCTGTCCGACCGCAAGCGTTACCTGAACGCCCGCAGCACCTTGCGTACCCTGGTTGACCTGGGCGTGGTGCCGGTGATCAACGAGAACGATACCGTGGTCACCGACGAGATCCGCTTTGGCGACAACGACACCTTGGCCGCGCTGGTGGCCAACCTGGTGGAAGCCGACCTGCTGGTGATCCTCACCGACCGCGACGGCATGTTCGACGCCGACCCGCGCAACAACCCTGAGGCCCAGCTGATCTACGAAGCCCGCGCCGACGACCCGTCGCTCGATGCCGTGGCCGGTGGTACCGGTGGCGCCCTGGGCCGTGGTGGCATGCAGACCAAGCTGCGCGCCGCGCGCCTGGCAGCCCGTTCCGGCGCCCACACGATCATCATCGGTGGCCGCATCGAGCGCGTGCTGGACCGCCTGAAGGCCGGTGAGCGCCTGGGTACGCTGCTGTCGCCTGAGCGCGGCATGCTGGCTGCGCGCAAGCAGTGGCTGGCTGGCCACCTGCAGACCCGCGGCACCCTGGTGCTCGACGCGGGTGCGGTGCAGGCGCTGCGTGAAGCGAACAAGAGCCTGCTGCCGGTCGGCGTGAAGACCGTGCAGGGCAGTTTCCGCCGTGGCGAGATGGTGGTCTGCGTCGGCCCGGATGGCGTCGAGGTGGCCCGTGGCCTGGCCAACTACAGCGCGCTGGAAGCGCAGAAGATCATCGGCCAGCCGTCCGATCAGATCGAGGCCGTGCTGGGCTACATCGCCGAGCCGGAGCTGGTGCACCGCGACAACCTGGTGCTGGTATGAAGCTGCTCAAGCGGGTCATTGCCCTGGCGGTCTTTGCCCTGCCGATGCTGGCCGGGGCTGAGGAGATCGGCCAGGTATCCACCGTGTTCAAGTTCCTCGGGCCGAACGACCGCATCGTGGTCGAGGCGTTCGATGATCCCAAGGTCGAGGGTGTGACCTGCTACCTGTCGCGGGCCAAGACTGGCGGCGTGAAGGGTGGGTTGGGGTTGGCGGAGGATCGGGCGGAGGCTTCGATTGCCTGCCGTCAGGTGGGGCCGATCAACTTCAAGGGTGAATTGAAGGACGGTGAGGAGGTGTTCAAGGAGCGCACCTCGCTGGTGTTCAAGACCATGCAGGTGGTGCGCTTCCTGGACAAGAAGCGCAATACGCTGGTGTACCTGGTGTACAGCGACCGCATGATCGAGGGCAGCCCGCAGAATGCGGTGACTGCGATCCCGATCCTGCCTTGGGCTCACTGATAGCCTGGAAGATTGCCGGGAGGCCTTTGGCCTCCTTTCGCCGGCAAGCGCGGCTCCCACAGGTACCGTGCAGCCCTCGGGCCTGTGCAAAACCTGTGGGAGCCGCGCTTGCCGGCGATGGGCCGCAGAGCGGCCCCATACACCTGAATCAGGCCAACTCCTCGGCCTGATCCTCACGCACAATCGCCTTCACCTCATCCAGCCGGCTGATGTACTTCCAGTCCGCCTCGTCGATGTAGATGCCATTCGGCCCGCTGCCACCTTCCAGGTCGATCGCCACGCGCGCCGACACCTGCGGCTTCACGCTCGCCAGAATCGGCACGAAGCCCAGTTGCAGGCTGGTCTCCAGCAGCGCCGCCTGGTTGCGTTCGTCGATGTCCGCCGCCTCGTCCAGGTAGTACGGCAGGCGAATGCGCCCGGCCAGGTCGCGGTCCATCAGGTGCAGCAACAGGTACATGTTGGTCAGCGCCTTGATGGTCATGGTGGTGCCGTTGGACGCCGCGCCGTCGATGTCGGCGTGGATGATCGGCTGGCCGTTGACCTTGGTGATCTCGAACGCCAGCTCGAACAGGTCCTTCAGGCCCAGCTGGTTGTGGTTGGCCGCCACCAGCCGCGCCAGGTACTCCTTGGCCTCTTCGTTCTTGTTGTCCTGATCGGCGCTCTGGGTCAGGTCGAACACCGACAGGGTCTCGCCTTCTTCGTACTGGCCGGCGCTGTGGATGATCTGGTCGATGTGCTTGAGCGCTTCCTTGTTCGGCGCCAGCACCACGCGGAAGCTTTCCAGGTTGGACACCTGGCGCTTGTTGATCTCGCGGTTGAACAGGGCCAGCTGGTGCTCGAGGCTGTCGTAGTCGCTGCGGATGTTGCGCAGGGTCCGGGCGATGTCGGTGACCGCGGCGCGGCGTGCCTTGGCCAGGGTCAGGGCTTCGTCGGTGCGGTGCGCGTAGGCGTTCACCAGCAGCTGCAGGCGGCGCTCCATGTCGTCTTCGCTGTCGAACTTGGCCACGCCCTTGAGGCGCACCTGGGCATACAGCGCCTCGATCTGGTTGTCGACGCGTTGCAACGCCTGCCAGCTGTCCTGGTAGTCGTTGAGCATCGGCAGCAGGTTGTCCATGGAATCGTCCACAGCTTCCATGAACGGCGTGCCAAAGGGCAAGTCGGCCGGCAGCAGCTGGCGGCGGCGCAGGGCGTCTTCCAGGGTGCGCTGCTTGGCTTCGAGGTCGCCGATCTGGCGGCCGACCAGCTGCAGCTTGGCCGACAGTTGCTGGACGCGCTCGGTGAAGGCATCGCTGGAGCGCTTGAGCTCATCCTGGGCGGCTTCCAGCTGCGCCAGTTGCTCCATTTTCTCGGGCTCTTCGGCGCTCAGGGTTTCGCTGCGACGGTAGTCTTCCAGGGCTTTCTGGGCGTCCAGCACTTCCTGGTACAGGGCTTCTGTCTGCGCCTTGGAGGCCGTGCGGTCGGCGGCGACCTGCTGCTGGGTCTTGAGCTGCTTCAGTTCCTTCTCGAGACGCTCCTTCTGGTCACGCAGTGCCGCGCGGTCGGCCAGGGCCTGCAGGGCCGGCGGGTCGATGTTGGAGAGGTCGATGGACAGGCCAGGCGCTTCGAAACGCTCGCCCTTGAAACTGTCGAGCACCGCTTCCAGGGATTTCACCCACAGGTCGCTGTCGTCCAGCTCGATGCCGCGCTCGCCCAGCGGCAAGCTGAACAGCGCGCCGTTGAACAGGCGCATCAGGCGGTCGACGTCCTGCTGCGAGAATTCTTCGCGCAGGCGGGCGTAGCTGTTGTTGTCGGCGTGGTCGAGCTGCTGCTTGACCTGCTTCAGGCGTTTTTCCAGGTCGCGCACGCGCTCGTCGAGGTCTTCGGCGCTGAACTGGCGCGACTGCGCCAGGGCGCCGGCCAGTTCGTCGTGGGCGTCCTTGGCGGCCAGCAGGCCCTGTTCCAGCACCTTGACGTCATCGACCAGGGCAAAGCGGTGCTTGAGCACCGACAGCTCGCCGAGCCAGCGCTGGATGCCGGTGATTTCACGCTCCAGGCGCATCAGCTCCTGGGTGCCGCCACGCTGGTCGTTCTGCAGGCGGTCCTGCTCGCCACGGAAGTGCTCGGCCTGGATCACCAGCTCTTCCTTGCGCGCCATGGCGTATTCCTGCCAGGTGCCCAGCAGGTTGTCGAGCAGTGGCGAAAGGCGGTGCAACTTGCCGCGCAGGATGTCGCGCTGAGCCACGCCGCCGGCCAGGGCCTCGACCAGTGGGCCGGCGGCGACCAGGGCGTTGTAGTCCTGCTCCATGCGGCGCACGTCACGGAAAGCTTCTTCACAGGCGGCGATGTAGTCGACGCTGCCCGAACGCAGGCTGTGCTCGAAGGCGTCGAGGAACAGCTGCTTGAGCTTGGCGGCGGTGATTTCGCGCATGTGCAGCAGGTTGATGAACAGCGCGCGGAAGGTTTTCAGGCTCTGCTCGCTGGTGGAGCGCAGCGGGATCAGGGTCAGGTCCAGCGGGCACGAGGTGTGGCCGCCGACCAGCAGCCGGCGCAGCTCATCGGGCTTGAGCTCATAGGCTTTCAGGCCCAGGCGTTCAAGGTTGGTGAACAGCTCTTTCTGGCGCAGGCAGGTGTCGTTCTTCTGGTAGTGGGCCAGGTCCAGCTCGCCCTTGTAGGCGAAGAACTGGTGGCCGAAGCCGCCGCCCGGGCCACGGCCGACCACGCCGATCACGTGCGGGCCGTGGGGCAGGTTCAGTTCGCAGAGGATGTACGAGGTGTCGCTGGCAAAGTAGAAGCGGCGCGACTGCTCCAGGCTGTACTTGCCGAAGCTCATGTCGGACATGCGCGCCAGGATCGGGAACTGCAAGGCGTTGATCGACGCCGATTTACCCAGGTTGTTGGCACCGTACACCGACAGCGGGTGTTCCAGCGGGAACAGGCCGAGGCTGTAGCCGGCGGTGTTGAGCAGTGCGAAGCGGCGGATGCCGTAGCGTTCCTGGCTCATGCGTCAATCTCCTGTTGCTCTTCGCGGATGGCCCGGGCCAGGGCGTCCTCTTCGCTTTCCTCGCCCTCGAACGGGGTGAGGTCGAGCGGGTCGTCGGTGCGGTTGAGTTGCTCCGGGCTTTCTTCTTCCACCAGTACCGGGGTCGGCAGCGGCAGGTCGCTGTGCAGGCTGGCGGCCAGATCGCGGTCCTGCTGCACCGACAGGCACACGTCGAGGAAGCGGTGCATCGGTGGCAGGAAGCGGTAGATGCCGCCTTCTTCATGGGCGAAGCCGAGCTGGGTCATGCGGCGCATGATCTTTTCTTCCAGCTCGTCGACGGTTTGCACCTCGGCCTGCAGGAACAGGTCGCGGTACTTGTCCAGCAGCGAGGGCAGTTCATCGCGGCCGATGCTGCCGCCGTCAAGCACGGCCATCGGGTCGCGGCCCTGGTCGGCCAGGTGCTCGACGATGATGAAGGTGAACAGCGACAGGCGCTGGGCAGTCTTGTTGACCTGCGCGGCGGCCTGCTCGGGGACGAAGTAGTAGAAGCCGCGAGTGTCGCACACCAGCTCGAAGCCCAAGGCCTTGAACAAGGTGCGGTACTGGTCCTGGAAGTTCGACAGCTGGGCGTACATTTCAGGGTCGCGGCGGCTGACGTGGAAGCCCTTGAACAGCTCGCGGAAGATCGGCGCGAGCTGGGACAGTTCGGAAAGATCAAGATGCATTGGCTGGGCTCAAGTGGGTTTCAGGTTGCGCTTCGCGGCTGGACGTCAGGGCGAACGAGCGCAGGCTGACCAGGTGTTCGTGGGTGGTGTACTCGCGCCGCTCCAGGCGTTCACGCTTGAAGCGCTTCTCCCGCGACAGGCGCGAGAACCAGTAGAGCAGTTCGTCGGTGGCGCCTTCGGGCTCCTGGTCCAGCAGCCAGACCATCAGGTCGGGCAGTGGCAGGGCATCTTCGCAGCGCTCGAGCATCTCTTTGACCGTGCGTGGCGCACGCGGCAGCGGGCCTTTCTGGGTCTTGTGCGCCTTGGGGAACTTGGCCGGCTTCGGCTCGAAGCGGGCCAGGGCGTAGACGTAGGCCTCGACCTGGCTGGCGCTGCCGAGGAAGGTGCTTTGCGGGCGGGTGAACAGCGGCATGGCCGCCTGCGGCACGGCGTCGATACCCTTGCGCCGGATCACCGACAGCGCCAGTGCGGCGCCGCGGGTCACGGCGTTGTGCCGGCGCGCTTCTTCACGCAGCGGCAGCAGCAGTTCGCGGGCATGGCGCAGGGTCAGCTGGGCGCTGGTCTGCATTTCCAGAATGCGTGCGTGGGTGCGCAGCAGCATGTCGTCGTCGACCAGGTGGCCCAGGCGCGCCTGTTCGCCGAGCAGCTTCAGCAGCACGGTTTCGACTTTGCGCACGCCTTGCTCGAAGGCGCCGTCGGCGTTCACCAGCTGGATCATCGGCTCGACGTATTCGTCCCAGGTCGCCAGTACTTCGGCGTAGCGCTGGCGCAGCGGGATCTGGCGGTTGCTGGTCTTGGCCCGTTCGGCCACGGCGACCAGCGCCTGCTCGTCGTTGTCGAGCTTCTTCAGCACGTCGCGCACGCGCATGTCGAGCAGGCGCAGCTGGCGCGCCAGGTCGTCGCTGTCACGGTTGTCGAAGGCATCCTGGATATGCCCGGCCAGGCGCTCCAGGTGGCGCAGGTAGGCCTCGATCTCCAGGCACAGGCCCAACCGGTGCTCGCGGCGCAGGTAGGCGAGGAAGTCGTGGATCTGGGCATTGAGCTCGAAGCGGTTCGGGCTCTTGGCCACTGGCACCAGAATGTCCAGGCGGATCCACACGTCGAGCAGCTGGGTGATGTCCTGCGGCGTGCTTTCCACCTGCTGGCGGCCCAGTTGCTGGCGCAGCTCCACCAGGCTCAGGGTGCCCTGGTCGAAACGCTCGCACAGCGGCTCGATCAGGGCCCAGTGTTCGGCTAGGGCGCGCAGGACGCGCTTGGGTTCGATCATTGGCGTCTACTCGTTGCCAAGTAAAAAGGGGGCGATTGTACTTCATCCGGGGGGGAGGATTTCACCCCTTGGTCTGTAATGAGAGATAACCTTGGCTCTTGTAGGGGATTCACTGGCCCCTGGGGCGGGGCACAGGCAACAAATTTCCGCCGACCAGTTGCAGCACAGCCGGGCCAACAACGTTAGAATGTGCGACGTTTCGAACCCCGGATCCCCGAGCCTTGCTGACCGAACCCCGCCGCCGCGCCTACCTTTCCGCCATGCAAGTGGTGCATTGGCTGCCGCGCGCCGAACTGCCGTTCGCCGCGCCGTCGCGCCCCGAGCTGCTGTTGCCGCAAGCGCCGGTAGAGGACGTCGATTTCGAGGTTCGGCCCTCCGCGCCGGTGGCCAGCGAGGCCCCGGCCGCGCCCCAGGCCCGCTCCGGCGAGCGCCCGAAAATCGAGATTCCGCGCCCGGGCAGCACGCCCAAGGTCGCTGCCAAGCCAGTCGAAGCCGAGGAAGAGGCCCCCGCGCCGCGCCCGGCCCCGGTGCCGCCACCGCGCTTCTCGTTGCAACTGCTGCGCGCCGGTAGCTGCCTGCTGCTGGTCGAGCTGGCTACCGGTCAGCCTTTCCAGAGTCGCGATCCGTCCTATCTGCTGCTCAAGGACATGCTGCGTGCCGCCGGCCTGCCCGATGCGCCGCAGATCATCGGCGAGCCCGTGCGCTGGCCGTTGCTGGTGCGTGGCAACATGGACCAGGGCCCGGATGCCGCACGTGATTTTGTCCAGGGCTTCATCCAGGCGCGCCTCGAAGAAACCCCCTGCAGCGTGCTGTGGCTGATCGGCTTGCCGGCCATGCGTTACGCGGCCGGCGCCGACGATGCAACTTATTACCAAGTACTGAAGGTCGATGGCCTGGGCGATGCCTGGGCTTTGCCGGGCCTTGAACTGTTGATGGACGAGCCGCAGCGCAAGGCGGACGTCTGGCAAGCGATGCGCCAGCTGATGGCGCGCTGGAAGAGCGTTGAATGAGTGACTCGATCAGTTTCCGCCCGATGACCGAGGCGGATCTGGATGCCGTGCTTAAGATCGAATATGCCGCGTTCAGCCATCCCTGGACCCGCGGGATTTTTCAGGATGCGCTCAAATCTTACGAAGTGTGGCTGATGTTCGATGGGCAGCAGCAGGTCGGTCATGGGGTGATCAATGTGATCATCGACGAGGCGCACCTGCTCAACATTACCGTCAAACCCGAGAATCAGGGGCGTGGGCTAGGGCTGAAGCTGCTTGAGCACCTGATGGCGCGGGCCTACCAGCTCAATGGCCGTGAGTGCTTCCTGGAGGTGCGGGCCAGTAATCAGTCGGCTTATCGCTTGTATGAGCGTTATGGCTTCAATGAGATCGGCAGGCGTCGTGACTATTACCCGGTTGCGGGTGGGCGTGAAGATGCGCTGGTGATGGCTTGTACCCTGCTTGAGGACTAATATCCAGCTGAGATACTTGTCGCCTGGCTACCAGTATTCGGGTTTGATGGCTGGCCTTTTCTTGGTAGGTACCCGCTCCGGGAACTGATGAGCGGCAAGTTCCTCAGTCGTTACCAGGTGCCGCATCCAATGTGAGTGGTTTTTGAGAGAGCCTGGCGTTGTCCGCTTCATGCCCTCCCTGTGCGGCAGGATTACGCCAAGACGCAAGTCGGGAAAGTCCTCCTTGATAGCCTTCAGCGCGGGTGTCATGTCAGTGTCGGCAGAAACCAGTACAAGCTGCTGGACTCGTTCCTCTGCCGGGAGGCTGGCTTGCCTGGAGGCGAGCCGGTACATGCTGATGGCGATGTGAACATCCGTCTCTTTTTCTTCGAGCTTCCAGATGGCTACTTGGTCGAGTCTCGAGGGAGGTGATTCCTTGCTGATGAATCTAGGCGCATTGCGTGCTTCCAGCTGATGTCGGCCGTAGTGAACGACTACGCCTTTCGCTATGAGGGCGCGCAGATACGTGTCTTGAGCTTCTTTGGACTGGCTTCCGCGGCTGGCCAGCGACGGCTTTACGCCTGAGGTGAAAAAGTCGATGGAAGTCAGCTCGCTCTCTGGTGCTTCTACGTGAACGATATGCTGGATGAGAGAGGGCAGGTTCAGCCATTTGAAACTTGTGCCTGCGACCAGGCCGTAGAAGACGTTGTAACCATCGACGAAGCACGCGGTACGCAAGGCCTGCATATCCCTGAAAACGAAAAAACCGGCACTAGGCCGGTTTCTTCACCCCAACTGCCGACGAATTGAATCATCGCGTACGGGGTTGAGTAGTGAAGTTATTATGCCACTGGGACCGAGGAGGTCAACGGGCATCTCCGATCCGGATCGCTGAAGCGAGAGAATGATCGCTCAAAATGGATCCATCGCACCTTGGGGCTGCAATTAAAATGTATGTCTCAGCATTGCAGGTGACATTGTTCGTAACACCTCACTCAAGATCGACCGGCTTGCGCAGGTTCCGTAGGCTTCTGCTCATCTCCCCGGTATTGCACTTCGCCGCCGCCTGCTCTGGCGTGTACTTGCGCACCGTGCGGAAGAACAGCTCACAGGTCTGCTTCTTCTGCGTCACCTGCCACTTGGTCGAGCAGGCATTCAAGGTCATCTTCGGTTCGGCCCCAGGGTTTCGCCCCATGCCCGCCTGCCAGCAGGCCGCCGTCAAATCCTGCCCCATCATCTTCAGCCCTGCCGCATCGGCCGCATCCTGATCGCCGCCATGGCTGTCCTTGTCCGCTGCGTACCAGATCGCGCTGGGGTGGTTGGCGCCCAGCACCGGCACCTGTGTTCCCGGTAGCGGGCTGATGCTGACCAGACCCAGCACACCCACCTGCGGGCCGTACTGCTGCTGGATCCAGTTACGCACCGGGGCGCCGAAGGCGACCATCGGCAGCGGTTTGGCGGCGCTTTGCAAGGTCATCTCCTTGACCATGCGCAGCTGGTAGTCCTTGAAGTAGCCATAGGTGCCTGTCAGGGCATCCCCCGCGCTGGCCGGGGCGGCGATCGGGGCGATGTCGATGATGGTCTGGTAGGCCGGGGTCTGGCTGGCGTCGACGCCGTTGAAGGTCAGTAGCTCGGCCCAGCGGTCCGTGGTGTTGGAGCGCAGGTAATCCTGAGCCTGGGTCAGTGAGTAGTCCGGCGGGAAGTGCAGCAGCTCGATGCTGCGGCGGTTCTGCAGGGCCATGCCCAGCGGCAGGAACAGGTACCAGTCGTAGGACCATTTGCCGTCCTTGTTCAGCTGGGTGGCACCGTTGTAGGCCAGCTCGCCACTGTCGAGCAGCTTACGCAGGGGCTCGGCATAGTTGGCGGGTACCTCGCTGATGGTGGCGTGCAAACGGTCGTGTTCACGGCTGACATGCACCTGGGCGTTGGCGTGGCCGTCGCGGCGTACGCTTTGCGTCAGGTAGTGCTCCACGGTCTGCTCCAGCGTCCAGTCGCGGTAGCAGATCACGTGGCAGTTGTTGGGGGAGGCGAACAGGCGGGTGACGCGCTGGGCGTCGCCCAGGTCGATGTGCGCATCCGCCATGGCCAGGCCGCTGAAGGCGAGGGCGGCGAGGCTCGTTGCGGCAGTCTTGTGCATGCTTAACTCCTTGTCAGTGGCCATCCGGGTTGGCGGCCGCGCTCATACTGGGGCAGGGAGCATGGGGATGAGAAGAGCAAGTGCGCTGTTGCTGGCTGCAGGCGTGCTGTCGAGCACAATGGCGCTGGCAGACGCGCGTGACGTGTGGATGTTCGCGCAGTGGGCCGGTGACCATCAGACCCGGCCGTTTCGCGAGATGCTGGTGGATGCGCGCCTTTATGGTGTGGTGCCTATCCATCAGCTGCTGCGTTCGGCGTCGGACTGGAAGCTGTGCCATGCCTCGCCGTTTGCGGTGCCGCCTGCCAGCAACTGGCCGGCAGTGCGTTCCACATTGTCGTTGATCCATACCCTCGACGGGCAAGGCCTCCTGCGCCAGTTTGAAGTGGTGTCGGCCTATCGCAACCCCGATCTCAACCGCTGCGCGGGCGGTGCCGTGGGCAGTGCCCATACCCGTGCTTTCGCGGTCGATATCCTGTTGCCGGGCTGGGTCGACCCCAATCCGCTGTGCCGCTTCTGGCAGCAGCATGGCCAGGCTTGGAACATGGGCCTGGGGCGCTATCCGAGCGGGCGCATCCACATTGATACGGCGGGTTATCGCACCTGGGGTGGTGATGGCGGTTCAAACTCGTCGTTCTGCAGCAAGCCCAGGTGACGGAGGCAGGCCTGGCTTTCGCTCGTCACCCATTCGGCGAAACGCTGGCGCTTGCCGCCATCGCTCAGCGGCTGCGGGCTGAGCAGGTGATAGGCCGAGCCATCGCGCAGGAAGCCGAGCGGGGCCTGCAACTGGCCGCTGTCGAGTTCGTCGCGCACCATCAATGCCGAGGCGATGGCCAGGCCCAGACCGGCGCTGGCGGCCTGTAGCGACAGGTAGAAGTGTTCGTAGTCGCTGCGTTCGGTGTGGGTTGCCTGCTGCCCGCTCAGGCGCAGCCAGGTGGGCCAGGCGTTGGGGCGGGTATTGCTGTGCAGCAGGCGCTGGTGGTCCAGGTTGTCGCTGTTGGTACGGCTGACCGGACCAATCCACTCATCGCAGATCTTCAGGCTGTGCAGCGTCGGTGGCCAATGGAAGTCATCGCGGCGTAGCGCCAGGTCGACCCCGCTGCGGGCGAAGTCCACCGGGCCCCCGGCAGCCACCAGGTGCAATTGCAGGCCCGGGTGCATGGCGTGGAAGCGCGGCAGGCGCGGGATCAGCCAGCGCATGGCGATAGTCGGCTCGCAGGACAGCACCAGCACGTTGTCGCGCTCCTGCTGTTGCAGGCGCTGCACGGCGCCTTCGAGCTGCTCGAAGATCGCCTGGGTGGTGCCATGCAATGCCCGCCCGGCGGGGGTGAGGAAGATTGCCCGGTTGCGCCGTTCGAACAGTTCGACGCCAAGGCTTTCCTCGAGCAGGCGCACCTGGCGGCTGACAGCGCCGTGGGTGACATGCAGGCGCTCGGCGGCGCGGACGAAACTTTCGGTTTCGGCGGCGATGTCGAAGTAGCGGAAGGCGGCGAGGGCTGGCAGTTTCATCGGGGCAGGCCCTGTATATGTGTGAGGAAAACTATCAGATTTGCTCCACTTTAAATCGTTTTTTTACGTTCTGAGCGCGCTCGATAATAGCTGCATCTGTGCTTTTTCATCGTCTATCGAGGCCCTTCTCCGTGACCGAACTCATCGCCGTCGCCCTGTTCACCCTCCTGGCCGTCATCAGCCCTGGTGCCGACTTCGCCCTGGTCACCCGCAGCAGTTATGCACAGGGCCGCAAGGCCGGGCTGGCTGCTGCAATGGGGATCGCCTTGGGCGTGCAGGTGCATGTGCTGTACACGGTGCTGGGGATCGCGGTGGTCATCAGCCAGAGCCCGGCGCTGTTCCTCGTCATGAAAGTGCTCGGTGCGGGCTACCTGATCTACCTGGGCTACCAGTCACTGACCAATACCGGGCACATCAGCCTGGATGGGGAGGTGGCGCAATCCGGTGTGCTGGCTGCGTTGCGCACAGGCTTCGTGACCAATGCGCTCAACCCCAAGACCATGCTCTTCGTCGTCAGCGCCTACACCCAAGTGGTGCGGCCGGGCAGCTCACTGGCAGTGGATTTCGCCTACGGGGCATTCATGTCGTTCGCTCACTGGGCCTGGTTCAGCCTGGTGGCGTTGTTCTTTTCCCGTGCGGGGTTGCGTGCGCTGATGATTGCAAGGCAGCGGCTGGTGGACCGTGTGATTGGTGTCGCGCTGATCGGCCTGGGCCTGGCTGTGGCGGTCGCCGGGGTGCGTTGAGGAGGCTGGACTTTTCGACAGGCAAAAGAAAAGGGCTTACCTTGCGGTAAGCCCTTTTCAGGTTTGGTGGCTACACAGGGACTTGAACCCCGGACCCCAGCATTATGAATGCTATGCTCTAACCAACTGAGCTATGTAGCCGATGGGGCGCATTATTCCCTTGTGATGGGCCTGTGTCAACACTCATTTCAAAAAAAAATTGCACGCTTTCAAAAACTTAGCGACCTACCCCGGTTTCAGCGCACGATCAGCCACTGCCCGAGCACGCCGTACAGCTGCAAATGCTGCTCGGCAGCCAGTGCCGCCAGGGTTTCGTCTGGGCGGTCGAGGCTGAAGGCGCCACTCACACGTCGATAGGCGGTCTGCTCATCCATCAGCCAGACCCGGCGGCCCTGATAGCGGGCCAGGCGCTCGATGACCTGCCCCAGGGGCATGTCGCTGGCGAGGAGGTGGCCGGTGCGCCAGGCTTGCGCGGTCTTCGCGTCGACTTTCTGCAGCGGGTTGATCCGCGCATCGGTGAAGGTCACCCGTTCGCCCGCCGACACCATGCGCTGGTCGCTGCCCTGGATGACCAAGGCCTTGCCATTGAGCACCACCAGTTCATCTTGATCGGCATGGCGCGCCACCATCAGGCGTGTGCCGTACACCTGGATACGGGCATCGTCGACCTGAATCTCCATGGCGCGGCCATCGAGCACCACCTCCAGGGACACCTGGCCTTGTACCAGGTGCAATTGGCGCATGCGCCCACGCAGGTCAACGTTCATAGCGCTGGCGCTGTCCAGATGTAACGTCGAACCGTCGGCCAGGCGCACGCTGCGGCGCTCGCCCACGTCAGTGGCCAGTTCGCTGGCCAGGCGTTGCATCAGTGGCCAGTAAAGACAGGCCAAAGCGCCGAGCAGCAGCAGGAACACCAAGGCGAATAGCTTGCCCATGTAACTACGGCGGACCTTGAGCAAACGCGGCCGTGGCCGGGCGGGGGGCACCTGAAGTTGCTGCCAGCACGCTTCCAGTTCGGCATAGGCGTGGGCGTTGCTCGGCGCCTGGCACCAACGGCCGAATGCCTGGCGTTCAGCTTCATCGCAGCCGGGCTGGCGCAAGCGGGAAAACCACACCAGCGCTTCCTGCTGAGGATCGGCCTGCATCTGCGTGGCGGGCATCGCACTCATGGGTCGGTGTGCTCGCGTGAGGGCGGTTTCGCCCAACGATTACGGAGGAGGGTAGGCCAAGGATGCTAAATATATTGAGAACCATTTGCAAGTGTGCTGCCCGGTCAATAAAAAAGGTAGCTAAGTATCTATTTGTTTCCCGATAATCGGATCCCAAACCTGCGGACGGAATTGAAGCTCATGGCCATCAGCAGCACCCCTACCGCCAGCACCGGGTCGGCGAATCAAGCCAATCCGCTGGTGCTGCGCATCATCGCCTTCTGCGCCTTGGCGCACCTGATCAACGACCTTATCCAGTCGGTGTTGCCGGCGATCTACCCGATGCTCAAGGCCAACTACGACCTGAGCTTCGCCCAGATCGGCATGATCACCTTGACCTTCCAGATCACCGCCTCGTTGCTGCAACCATGGGTCGGCTTTTTCACCGACCGCAGGCCGACGCCCAATCTGTTGCCGCTGGGCACCCTGTGCACCCTGGTGGGGATCGTGATGTTGGCCTTCGTTGGCAGCTTCCCGATGATTCTGCTGGCCTCGGCGCTGGTCGGCATCGGTTCGTCGACCTTCCACCCGGAAACCTCGCGGATCGCGCGGCTGGCCTCGGGTGGCCGTTTCGGCCTGGCGCAGTCGACCTTCCAGGTTGGCGGCAACACCGGTTCTGCCTTCGGCCCGTTGCTGGCGGCGGCCATCGTGATTCCGTTTGGCCAGACTCACGTAGCCTGGTTCGGTGTGGCGGCGCTGTTCTTCTTTGCCGTGACCTTGATGCTGCGCCGCTGGTACAAGGAGCACCTGAACCAGGCCAAGGCGCGCAAGGCGGTGCAGGCCACCCATGGCATCTCGCGCGGGCGGGTGATCGCGGCGCTGGTGGTGCTCGGGCTGCTGGTGTTTTCCAAGTACTTCTACATGGCCAGCTTCACCAGTTACTTCACCTTCTACCTGATCGAGAAGTTCGACCTGTCGGTGGCCAGCTCGCAGCTGCATCTGTTCCTGTTCCTGGGCGCGGTGGCGGCGGGTACCTTCTTCGGCGGGCCGATTGGTGACCGCATCGGGCGCAAGGCGGTGATCTGGTTCTCGATTCTTGGTGTGGCGCCGTTCACCCTGGCGTTACCGTATGCCGACCTGTTCTGGACCACCGTGCTCAGCGTGGTGATCGGTTTCATCCTGGCCTCGGCGTTTTCGGCGATCGTGGTGTATGCCCAGGAACTGGTGCCGGGCAGCGTGGGCATGATTGCCGGGGTGTTCTTCGGGCTGATGTTCGGCTTTGGCGGGATTGGTGCGGCGCTGCTGGGGTATCTGGCTGATTTGCGCGGGATCGAGTACGTGTACGGGTTGTGCTCGTTCCTGCCGTTGTTCGGCTTGTTGGCGGTGTTTCTGCCAAATACCGGTAAGCGCTGACATCGCTGGGGCTGCTCTGCAGCCCTGTCGCTGGCAAAGGCCCCCGGGCAATTGACGACTTGGTCAACCTTGGCCTAGAGTGCCGCCTCTTCTAAAACACCTGCCTAGTAGCCACAGCAATGCGCCGTACCCAATCCCTCCCACACGCCCGCCAGCCTGCTCTTCAGGCCATGCGTCGTGCGTGGCCGAGCGATACGGTGCTCAAGCGTCGCCGCAGCGTGCTGTTCGCCTTCACCTTCTCGCCACACCAAGCCCTGAACTGACTTCACCGCGCCTCTGCGTCGTCCGCCTTCCCGGCGAGCGTGTGGGCGCCTGTATCTGCACGTCTTTTCAGTTTTGCCTGGAGTGGTACATGAACATGCGTTTGCTGGCGGGCCTTCTGTTCGCCGTCTCGGTAGTGGGCTTCAGCCTGGGGGCCAGCCTGCCGCTGGTGTCGTTGCGCTTGCACGAGGCCGGTGCCGGCACCCTGGAAATCGGTGTTATTTCGGCCATCCCGGCCGCGGGCATGATGCTCTCGGCGTTCATGGTCGACGCCTGCTGCCGGCACCTGACCCGCCGCACCATCTACTTGCTGTGCTTCAGCCTGTGCACCGTGAGCATCGCCCTGCTCGACTCGGCGTTCGATACGCTGTGGCTGCTGGCGGTGCTGCGCCTGGGCCTGGGCATCGGCATGGGCATCGCGATCATCCTCGGCGAGTCATGGGTCAACGAGCTGTGCCCGGACCACAACCGCGGCAAGATCATGGCCCTGTATGCCACCAGTTTCACCGGCTTCCAGGTGCTTGGCCCGGCACTGATCGCGCTGATTGGCGCCGACAGCCCGTGGATCATCGGAGTGGTTACCATCGGCTACGGCCTGGCCCTGCTGTGCATCCTGCTGACCGTGCCCAACGACCATGTCGAGCACGGCGAAGCAGGTGAGAAAAGCTTCGGCCTGGCGGGCTTCTTCCGCGTGGCGCCGGCGCTGTGCGTGGCGGTGCTGTTCTTCTCGTTCTTCGATGCCGTGGTGCTGTCGCTGCTGCCGGTTTATGCCAGCAGCCATGGTTTTGCCGTGGCCGTGGCGGCGCTGATGGTGACCGTGGTGTTCGCTGGCGACATGGTCTTCCAGCTGCCGTTGGGCTGGCTGGCCGACCGCGTCGAGCGTACCGGGCTGCACCTGGTGTGCGGGCTGGTGGCGATGGCCATCGGCATCGCCCTGCCTTGGCTGCTGCAGGTGACCTGGCTGCTGTGGCCGATGCTGGTGCTGTTGGGCGCGGTGGCGGGCGGTATCTACACCCTGGCGTTGGTGTTGATCGGGCAACGCTTCAAAGGGCAGGACCTGGTCACGGCGAACGCCAGCGTGGGCCTGCTGTGGGGCGTCGGCAGCCTGGTCGGGCCGCTGGTGAGCGGGGCGGCGATGGATGTGGCGCCGCATGGCCTGCCGATGGCGCTGGCGCTGATGGCGGGGCTGTTCGTGTGCTTTGCCCGGCAATCGTACCGCCGGGTGGGGAAGTTGCGAGCTGTTGCTGACTGAGGAATTGGCGGCGCAAGATCCGGCGTTTGCCCGATCAGCGGCTGGGCTAAGCTGGGTCTGCCTTGAACCCACAGGAGTTTCGGATGATCCTCGCCGACCTTTCGCCTGCCGCTTACCGCGAAGCCACTGAATACCTGGCTGCACTGGACCCGGACTGGGCGCGGCATATCGAGGTGACCGGGCCCTGCCAGCATCAGGCAACGCCTGGGCGTGAACCTTATGAAGCACTGGTGCGGGCGATTGCTTATCAGCAGCTGCACGCACGGGCGGCCGAGGCGATTCTTGGGCGCTTGCTGGCGCTGTTCCCCGGGCAGGCGTTTCCGGCGCCAGAGCAGTTGTTGGCGGTCAGCCCCGAGGTGATGCGTGGGTGCGGCTTTTCGGCGAGCAAGCTGGCGACCATTCAGGGTATCGCCCAGGCCAGCCTTGCGGGCGTGGTACCGAGCCGGGATGAGGCGTTGGGCCTTGCCGATGATGCATTGATAGAGCGCCTGGTGCCCTTGCGTGGCGTGGGCCGCTGGACAGTCGAAATGCTGTTGATCTATAGCCTGGAGCGCTCGGATATTTTGCCAGTGGACGATTTTGGCGTGCGCGAGGGGTATCGTCGGCTCAAGGGGCTGGAAAAGGCACCGACCCCGGCGCAGATGCGCTCGCTCGGGGGTGGCTGGAGCCCCTACCGCACAGTAGCTGCCTGGTACCTGTGGCGGGCCTGATTTTTTGCATAGGCTTTGCCGACCCTTTCGCGGGTGAAACAAAGCGTCGAGGTAGACCGCAATGACAGCCTTCACCACCGACACCCAACGCTGGCAAGCCGTCGAGTCCCGGGACACTTCTGCCGCCGGCCACTTCGTCTACGCCGTGCGCACCACCGGCGTGTACTGCCACCCCGGCTGCAAATCGCGCATGGCCAAGCGCGAAAACGTCGAGTTCTTCAACGACGCCGCCAGCGCCGAAGCCGGCGGCTACCGCGCCTGCCGCCGCTGCATGGCCAAACCGGGCGAAAGCCGTCGCGTTGATCTGATTGCCCGCGCCTGTCGCCTGCTGGAAAGCAGCGACACCCCGCCCAGCCTCGCCCAGCTCGGCGCGCAACTGGCCGTCAGCCCCTTCCACCTGCACCGCCTGTTCAAAGCCGAGACCGGCCTCACCCCCAAGGCCTACGCCAGCGCCTTCCGTGCCCGGCGCCTGCGCGAGCGCTTGGGCGACGGGCAAAGCTCGGTGACCGATGCCATCTACGACGCCGGCTACAACTCCAACAGCCGCTTCTACGAAAGCGCCGACCAGCGCCTGGGCATGCGCCCCCGCGATTACCGGGCAGGCGGCGCCGGGGCGACTCTCCACTTCGCTCTCGGGCAGTGCTCCCTGGGGGCGATTCTGGTGGCCCAGAGCGAGAAGGGCATTTGCGCGATCCTGCTGGGTGATGACCCTGAGACGCTGCTTGAGCAGTTGCAGGATCAGTTCCCCAAAGCCCGCCTGATCGGCGGTGATGTCGGCTATGAGCGGCTGGTCGCTGAAGTTGTCGGCTTTGTCGAGGCGCCGGCACTGGGGCTGGGCCTGCCGCTGGATGTCCAGGGCACTGCCTTCCAGGAGCGGGTCTGGCAGGCCTTGCGCGAGGTGCCGGTGGGCAGCCAGGTCAGCTATACCGACATCGCCGAGCGCATCGGCGCACCCAAGGCGGTGCGTGCCGTGGCCATGGCCTGCGCGGCCAATCACATTGCCGTGGCCATTCCTTGCCACCGGGTGGTGCGCCGTGACGGCGACATCAGCGGCTATCGCTGGGGGGTGGAGCGCAAGCGGCAACTGCTGGCGCGAGAAACGGCACTCTCCTGATTGGCGGAAGCCGCGTAGAATCCCCCGCCAAATCGATGTGTAAAGAGGAACATTCGATGAGGCGTGTCAGCCTTGCCCGATTCTACCTGGGTTTCATGGCCCTGATGCTGTCGCTGGCGACACCCGCCTGGTCGGCGCCGGCCACGCCAGTGTCCAGCCTGGCCGCGGCGGAAGTCCCGGTACTGGACGAAAATGCCAGCTACGAGCAGTTGAGCGATCGGCTCGACCAGATCCGCCAGGGCGTTACCAGCAATGCCAATGACGACCTGCTGTCGCAGTTGCGCCTGTCCGCCGTGCAGGTGCAACGCCAGGCCGAGGCGCTGAGCGCCTTGCGCACCGCCGATGTGGAAAAACTCGACGACAAGCTCAAGGTCCTCGGCCCCGTACAGCCAAACGAAGCCGAAGCGCTGACCCGCCAGCGCCAGCAGCTGGCTGATGAGAAGAAGGCGGTGGTTGCCGAGCAGGAGCAGGCCGTCAAGCTGACCCAGTCGGCCCGCGACCTGTCCACACAGATCGTCAACCTGCGCCGCAGCCAGTTCAACTCGCAGATTCTCAGCCGCGCGACGACGCCACTGAGCCCGGCGTTCTGGCAGAGCCTGATCCGTCCTACTTCAGACGACGTATCACGCCTGCGTGATCTGCGCGAGGAGGCCACCGACGCTGTCGCCAGCGCCTTCAGTGCCGAACATCGCTGGTTCTTCCTCACCAGCCTGGTGTCGGCCATCCTGGTCTGGACCGTGGTGCGTGGCCTGCTCGAACGTCTGCTCGCCAGTATCATGGTGCATCGCCTGCCAGAAGGCCGCCTGCGACGCAGTGCCTTGGCCCTGAGCGTGAGTCTGGCCACCTTGGGCACCATCTCCGGTTCCGTCTCGCTGCTGCGCTGGGGCCTGGAAAGCAGCTCGGAGCTGGGCTCCGACGTCGCCAGCCTGACCAATCACTTCCTCACCCTGGTGGTGTTCAGCGCCTTCATCACCGGCCTGGGCCGCGCCATGCTGATGCTGCAGCGCCCGTCCTGGCGCTTGCCGCCGATTCACGACGAAGTGGCCAGTGCACTGGGCTGGTTCCCCAAGCTGCTGGCCCTGGCGCTGATGGTCATGCTGACCATGGAGCGCATCAACAGCGTGATCGGCACCAGCCTGGCGCTGACCGTGGCCACCAATGGCCTGACCGCGCTGGTGGTGGCGGTGATCTTCACGGTGGCACTGCTGCGCTATCGCCGTACCCTGAGCAAGCACGACCTGGAGCGGCCGACCGGCTGGGCCGGGCTGATCCCGTTCGTGACCGTGGTGTGGGTCGGCCTGATCGTGCTGGCACTGCTCGCCGGCTACCTGACCCTGGCCTATTTCCTCACGGCCAAGCTGCTGTGGATCAGCGTGGTGGCGGTATGCGCCTACCTGCTCACTACCTTCCTCAGCGATCTCTGCGAGGCCCTGCTGTCGCCACGCCAACCGGGTGGCCTGGCACTGGCTTCGACCCTGGGCCTGGCGCCGCGTCACCAGGCCCAGGCCAGCACCATCCTGGTCGGTATCAGCCGCACGGTGCTGCTGTTCCTGGCGATATTGCTGGCGCTGATGCCATCGGGCACCAGCCCCGGCGAGTTGCTGTTGAGCCTGGGTGACTGGGATGGCACCGGTGGCAAGCTGCTTGGCAACCTCAACATCGTGCCGCAGGACATCCTGCTGGCGGTGCTGATCTTCTTCGGCGGCCTTTTCGCCATCCGCGTGGTCAAGCGCTGGTTGAGCGAGCGACTGCTGCCGGAAACCGACATGGACGCCGGCATGCGCGCCTCGCTGGTGACCCTGGTCGGTTACCTCGGCTTCATATTCCTGGCCATGCTGGTGATGTCGACTCTGCGCATCAACCTGACCAGCCTGACCTGGGTGGTCAGTGCACTGTCGGTCGGTATCGGTTTCGGCTTGCAGCAGATCGTGCAGAACTTCATCTCCGGCCTGATCCTGCTGACCGAGCGCCCGGTCAAGGTAGGCGACTGGGTGAGCCTGGCGGGGGTCGAGGGCGATATCCGCCGGATCAACGTGCGCGCCACCGAAATCCAGATGTCCGACCGCTCCACGGTGATCGTGCCGAACTCGCAGTTCATTTCGCAGAACGTGCGCAACGTGACCATGGGCAATGCCTTGGGTGTGGTGGGCATCACCCTGACCTTGCCATTGGAGACCGATGCCAACCATGTGCGTGATTTGCTGCTGGCGGCCTATCACGAGCATGAAGCGATCCTTGATGCGCCGGCCTGTTCGGTAACCTTCAAGGACCTGACTTCAGCAGGCATGGTCATTGGTGTGAGTGGTTATGTGGCGGGGCCGCGGCAGGTGTCGGGCACCCGCAGCGACTTGCTGTTCACCATTCTTGGCCGCCTGCGCGATGAAGGGATTGCCCTGTCGTCGCCGCAGAGCATGGTGCTGGTACAGGAAGGCTCGCGTCCGGCCGACGAGTCGGCGTAATTTCGGGGGGCGCACAGCGCCCCCGAATTCAGTGCTGCTTGGCCTGCCTGATTCGCAGCAAAATCACCAACAGGACCAACAGCACTGGCGGCGCCATCCCCAGCAGCGCATTGCGCGCGGTCAACTCCAGCCCTAGCACATTCAGCCCGCCATACAGCAGCTTGAAAAGGTTCAGCAGGTAATAGGTGATGGCGATGATCGACAGCCCCTCCACCGCCCGCTGAATCTTCACCTGGGCATCGGCGCGGGCATTGAGGCTGTGCAGGATCCCGGCGTTTTGTTCTTCCATCTCCACCTGCACCCGCGCCTGCAGCAGGTCGCCCAGGTTCGCGACGTTCTTCGCCAGTTGTTCCAGACGCTGCTCGGTTGCCGCGCAATAGCGCACGGTTGGCTTGAAGCGGCGCTCGATGAACACTCCCAGGCGCTGGCAATCACCCACATGGCTCTCGCGCAACTCGCCAAGGCGCTCGAACACCAGCTGCGCATAAGCCTGGGTGGCACCAAAGCGATGGCGGGTCTTCACCGTGCGGCTGACCACCTGCCGCGACAGGTGGGCGATGGCTTCGAGCAGGGCCTTGGAGTCGTGGCCATCACCGCCAGCGCTGCGCTCCGACAGTTGCACCAGGGTCTTGTCGAAGGCGTCCAGCTCGTGGCTCAGGGCCTTGGCCGTGGTCAGGGTCAGCGAGGCCATCATGCGGTAGGTCTCGATCTCCAGCAGGCGGCGGATCATCCGGCCCTGGCGGTAGGCATTGAGGCGACGGTTGATGAACAGGAAGCGGTTGGTGCCATCTTCGGTCAGGCGAAAATCGCTCCACACCACCGCATCGCCACCGCCGACACAGGAACCGCACGGGTCTTTGAAGCCGTAGCGGGGCAGGTCGAGATCCTGTTCGTCGCGCACCAGCACCTGCACGGCATTGATCACCTGCGCCGCTTGCGGCGCGATGGCCTCGGCCAGCACTGGCGGTAGCGTGTGCCATTCGGTGTCGGCTGCCGAGCAAGGCACCACCAGGGTCAGGGTGAAGAACTCGGTGTGCCGCTCCCATTTGAACGGGTGGCCATCCAGGCGCGTGATGCCCTGGGCGGCCTCGGCGTCGATCGCTTGCGGGCAGCAGCGTTGCAGCAGCGCGGCGCAAGCGGCATCGCCGCCGAGCAGGGCCAGGTGGAAGACATGCGCCGGGCCGTCGAAGTACAGCGACGGGCGGGCGTGCAACTCGTTGTGCAAGGCGGTGCGTTGAGGGTGCATGGTGGTCCGGCCTGGTGTTGTGATTGTGGGGGTACCAGGGAGTGGGACTTCGGGAGGGGGAGGGAAAGTCACTGGGGCGCCGTATGTTCGCCATGAATGCTCCAGCGCTTATGAGATCGAGCGCCGCCCGCGTGGCGTATCCACGTGTCGCTGTCGACGACATGTATTCGAAACGTGTACTCGAAATCGCTTTATTGCGACATATCCTGTTCAGACAGAGCGGGTCCCTTCGTAGGCCAGCGAAGGGACTCGTAAACCCAGCTTCAATGCCAGGTGATTTCCCCTACATCCCGCAATAGGACTAGCTCATTCAACGCCCTGGCCATCTGCACGTTGTGCACGGTGTTGACCAACATCCCGATGCCAGGCTCGCCGGCATTGCCGCAGATGTATTCGTCCAGTGTGTCTTCGATGCCGCGCAGCAATTGGGAAACGTACAGCAGGGCCTCGGGCGAGGGCATGTCGTTGTTGATGGTGTAGAACGCGCGGGGAGAGATTTTGGTGGGTGGATCGGGGACTACTTTTTTCATTGTTACTCCTAGATCAGTCAGGAGCTGACGCCCATTCCCTCTCACAGGTTTGGGTGGCAGCTGTACGCGGGGTGAGAGACCGGTGATCTAGGAAACCGGCCAGGACGAGTCCTGCCCGCGCACAGCTACCGCTGAGGTTGCAGCTAGATCAACACGGGCTCTCACACCCGGTCGCCGAATTTGACGACTCAGGGAAATTAGCCCTGATGCTGATCTTCAACAACAGAGAAACGGCAGCGCAGTGCGTAGGATAATTCCCAAGCAGGTTGCTCTTGAAGCATTTGGTTTCAGGTTGGGAATTTTCTTACGAGGAAATGCTTGGGGATGTATGGCTGGGGATTGGGGGAGGGCCACCATGTGTTTGCCATGAGAAGTTCAGCGCCTATGAGATCGAGCGCCGCCCGCGCGGCGCATCGCGAGCAAGCTCGCTCCTACATTTGTTGCAACGTACCGAACCTGACAGGCCATGGTTGCCCGCCTTGGTGCATGTCTCAAGTCAGGTGAGACGGCATCAATGCCCACCTCAAAACCCCGTCGTGCGCACCAGGCTGACAACCATGGCCTCACAGGCATGGCCACGTTGCAACAAATGTAGGAGCGAGCTTGCTCGCGATGCGCCGCGCGGGCGGCGCTCGATCTCACAGGCGCTGAAAATCTTGTGCCAGGCACTTGCCGGCCATCACCCCAAACACCGAGTCACATGCTTCACCGACTGGTACCCCGACAACCCCCAAGGCCCCAGCTCCCGCCCAATCCCGCTGCCCTTGGTGCCGCCCCACGACGTCTCGACGAACACCGCCTGCACCGAGTTGATCCACACATGGCCAACCTCCAGCGCATCGGCCACGCGCTCGGCGCGTTCCAGGTCGGCGGAGCAGACCGTGGCGACCAGCCCGAAGCGGCTGTCGTTGGCCTCGGCAATGGCCTGCGCTTCAGTGGCAAAACGACGCGCGCACAGCACCGGGCCAAAGATCTCCTCGGTCCACAGGCGGCTGTCCTTCGGCACATCGCTGTACAGCGTCGGGCTCACGAACCAGCCTTCACGATCCAGCGCCTGCCCGCCTGCCAGGCACTGCAGGCCCTCTTCGCGCGCTGTCGCGAAATAGCCGGCAACCTTCAGCCACTGCGCCTGGCTGGTCAGCGGCCCCATGTCGACTTCTTCGGTCAGCGGGTTACCGACCCGCAGTTTTTGCAATGCAGCTTGCAGGCGCGGCAGCAGTGTGTCGGCAATGCCGTCCTGCACCAGCAGGCGCGAGGTGGCCGAGCACATCTGCCCGGCGTTCCAGGTGATACCGGCAACGATCCATTCCACCGCCTGGTCCGGGTCGCAATCGTCGAACACCACGATCGCCGACTTGCCACCAAGCTCCAGGGTCACCGGCCGGCACTGCGCCGCAGCGCTGCGCATCACCTGGCTGCCGACGCTGTTGCTGCCGGTGAACGACAGCTTGTCGAGGCCATTGTGGCTGCTCAGCGCAGCGCCGGTCTCGGCCTTGCCGTTGACGATGTTCAGCACCCCGGCCGGCAGGCCCAGGGTGTCGGCGATCTGGCCGTAGGTCTGCTCAATCAGTGGGGTCACTTCCGACGGTTTGAGCACCACGGTGCAACCGGCCGCCAGGGCCGGGGCGAGCTTCCAGGCGCTGGTCACCAACGGGAAGTTCCACGGCACGATCAGGCCGACCACGCCCACCGGTTCCAGGCGGGTGCGGGCGGTAAAGCCCGCTGCTGCCAATGGCACGTCACGGTTCCTGGACGGCAGTTGTTCGGCCAGCTCGGCGTAGTAGGCGAAGGTGGCGACCGCATCGTCCAGATCGATCTCGGCCTCGTGGCGCGGCTTGCCGTTGTTGCGCATCTGCAAGGTGATCAGTTCTTCGCGGCGTTGGCCGAGCTGTTCGGCAAAGCCGCGCAGGAAGGCCGCACGCGTGCTGGCGCTGACCTTTTTCCAGGTAGGCAGGGCGTCACGGGCGGCGGCCACGGCCTGGTCGACCTGGGCCACGCTGGCGGCCATCAGTTCGGCGAAAGGCAGGCCCAGCGCAGGCTCGCTGACGCTGATGCAGTCGCTGCCCTGGCCTTCGACCCAGCGGCCGGCAATGTAATGGGAAGTGGTCATGGTCGGTATCCAGTCAGGCCATTTTGGCGGTGGTCACCGGCGTGCGCGGGGCGCTTTTGCAGCGCACCCAGCGTGGGCCATTGGGGCCATACACGCCAGCAGGTTCAGGGAACAGGTTGAGCAACAGCAGGTACAGCACGCAGGCGATACCCAGGGTCACCGGTAGGCTCAGGTCGATGCCGCCGGCCAGGTCGCCCAGCGGGCCGACGAACTGCCCTGGCAGGTTGACGAAGCACAGGCCAACCATCGCGCTGGGGATCCACGCGCCCATGCCGCGCCAGTTCCAGCCGTGCAGGAACCAGTAGTGGCCGCCACGCTGGCCGCGGGTGAACACTTGCAGGTCATCGGCGTGATAGAAGCCGCGGCGGGTGATCAGGCCGAGGATCATGATCACCATCCATGGGCTGGTGCAGGTGATGATCAGCACGGCGAAGGTCGACACGCTCTGCACCAGGTTGAAGGTGAAGCGGCCGATGAAGATGAAGCCGATGGCCAGCACCCCGATCAGCAAGGTGGCGCCAGCGCGGCTGAGCAGGCGCGGGAATACGCTGGACATGTCCAGGCCGGTGCCGTACAGCGCGGTAGTCCCGGTGGACATGCCGCCGATCACCGCAATCAGGCACACCGGCAGGAAGAACCAGCTCGGCGCGACCGCCAGCAGGCCACCGACGTAGTTGTTGGCGGCGATGTAGTCAGGCGCCTGAGTGGCCACCAGGGTGGCGGTGCACAGGCCGAACAGGAACGGGATGAGCGTCGCCACCTGGGCGGCGATCACCGCCAGCATGATGCGCGACTTTGGCGTTTGCCGGGGGATGTAGCGTGACCAGTCACCGAGGAAGGCGCCGAACGACACCGGGTTGCTCATGGCCAGGATCGCCGCGCCGACGAATGCCGCCCAGAAGCCCGGCTGGCTGAGGTTGACGCTACCGGCGAAGCCCGCATCGAACGGCCCGGCGAAGGCGAAGATGCCCAGCAGGAACAGCAGGCTCGAAGCCCATACGGCGACCTTGTTGACCCACAGCATGAAGCGGAAGCCGAAGATGCACACCACCAGCACCAGCACCGCGAACAGGCCGTAGGCCAGGCCCAGGGTCAGGTCGGTTTCCGGCAGCCCGGCCAGGCGTTTGGCGCCGCCGACCAGGGCATCGCCCGAGCTCCACACCGACAGCGAGAAGAACGCCACGGCGGTAAGCAGCGACAGGAACGAGCCGACGATGCGCCCGTGCACGCCGAAGTGCGCACCCGACGACACGGCGTTGTTGGTGCCGTTGAGGGCACCGAACAGGCCCATCGGCGCGAGGATCAGCGCGCCCACGCCGACGCCAAGCAAAATCGCCCAGACCCCGGCCTGGAACGACAGCCCGAACAGCACCGGGAAGCTGCCCAGTACGGCAGTGGCGAAGGTGTTGGCACCGCCGAAGATCAGGCGGAACAGGTCCAGCGGGGAGGCGTCGCGTTGATCGTCGGGGATCTGTTCGACGCCATTGGTCTCGATACCGGTCGAGTGGCTCATGGTGATGCTCCAGCGCGGTTGTTGTAGGCCCGTCGCGGTGCGCGGGCCCTCTTGTGGGTGCGATGGCAGTGCGGCAAGGCCGCGCAAGTTTGGATCAGGCTGCAGTGATGACCGACAGGTGCTCATGGCACGCCAGCCATTGCTCGCCGTAGCGGCGGAAGACGATGGTCTCGCGCTCGGCCAGCTGGTGCTCTTCACCGGCAATGCGGATGTGCGTGGCCACGTCATGCATGAAGATCGCCACATCGCCCTGCAGGCTCACCTGCACGTTGCTCGATTCACAGCCGAGCACGGCAAAACCCTCGGCCTGCCACTGGGCCCAGAGGTCTTCATAGGCACGGCGCGACAGCAGCGGTTGCGGCAAGGTGTGGAAGAGGAAGGTGGCGTCTTCGCTGAAGCAGGCGAAGTAGCCGGCGGTGTCGTTGCTGGCGAAGGCGGCTACGAGGTCGGCGGCAGCTTGCCGTACCTGGAGTGTCTGGTCCACGGGAGTGGCCTCACGGTTATTGTGGTTGTGGTGAAGCGATTCTGGTGGGGGCGGGCGAGGGGAAAAATCGCGGAGGAGAAATAATTAGTTCAGGAATCTGTGAAGTGATGGCTACCGATCAAGTAACCGATCAAGTAACCGATCATGTAGCCCCCCAGCGAACCGACTGACGGTCCCTCCCGCCCCCCATCCTTGCCTACGCTGAAATTCCCAACCTACGTTGCAAGGAGTTCCGCCATGGCCTTCCAATACAAGCGTCTGGACAAGAGCAACGCCGCCGTCCTGCTGGTCGATCACCAGGCCGGCCTGCTTTCGCTGGTGCGCGACATCGACCCCGACCGCTTCAAGAACAACGTGCTGGCCCTCGCCGACCTGGCCAAGTACTTCAAGTTGCCGACCATCCTCACCACCAGCTTCGAAACCGGCCCCAATGGCCCACTGGTGCCCGAACTCAAAGAGCAGTTCCCCGACGCCCCCTACATCGCCCGCCCCGGCAACATCAACGCCTGGGACAACGAAGACTTCGTCAAGGCAGTGAAAGCCACCGGCAAGAAGCAGTTGCTGATCGCTGGCGTGGTCACCGAAGTGTGCGTGGCCTTCCCGGCATTGTCGGCGCTGGAGGAGGGCTTCGAGGTGTTCGTGGTGACCGATGCCTCCGGCACCTTCAACGAACTGACCCGCGATTCGGCCTGGCGGCGCATGGAGGCTGCCGGTGCCCAGCTGATGACCTGGTTCGGCGTGGCCTGCGAGCTGCACCGAGATTGGCGCAACGATATCGAAGGCCTGGGCACGCTGTTCTCCAACCATATCCCGGACTATCGCAACCTGATGACCAGCTACAACAAGCTGGCGAAATAAGGGCTTTCAGGGCGCGGCAATTTGCCTAACAAGCGAAACGGCAAAATGTCATGAATCGACCATACTGACTTTTCATTCGCCCTCAGGAAAGCACCATGGCCAAGCCGTCCAAGAACAAAGATGCGAAAGAGCAGGCAGAGAAACTGGGCGGCAAAGCCTTTGATCAGGAACTCAAGAAGCTGCACGTGGAGCTCGTCAAGCTGCAGGAGTGGGTGGTGGCGAAGGGCCTGAAGGTCTGTGTCATATTCGAGGGCCGTGATGGTGCCGGCAAGGGCGGCACCATCAAGGCCATCACCGAACGGGTCAGCCCGCGGGTGTTTCGCGTGGTGGCGCTGCCGGCGCCGACCGAGCGGGAAAAGACCCAGATGTACGTGCAACGTTACCTGCGTCACTTGCCGGCTGCCGGCGAAGTCGTGATCTTCGACCGCAGCTGGTACAACCGCGCTGGCGTCGAACGGGTGATGGGCTTCTGCAGCGAAGAACAGAGCGCCAAATTCCTCACCGTGGTACCGCTGTTCGAGAAGATGATGGTCGAGTCGGGGATCATCCTCATCAAGTACTGGCTCGAAGTCAGCGCCGAGGAGCAGACCCGACGCCTGCAGGACCGCATCAACGACGGGCGCAAGCTGTGGAAGTTGTCGCCCATGGACCTCAAGTCGTACACCCGCTGGGACGACTACACCCGCGCCCGCGACGACATGTTCGCCGCCTCGGATTCGTCTTGGGCGCCGTGGTTCATGGCGCACTCCAACGACAAGCGGCGCGCCCGGCTGAACATCATCAGCCACATGCTCTCGCGCATCCCCTACAAGGACATCACCCGCGAAGAGGTGGTGAAGCTGCCCAAGCGCGGCAAGATCGGCAAATACAAGGCCGTGCCCTATCCCTTCAAAGTGGTTGAAGAACGTTTCTGATCCCTCCCGCAGGAGCTAGCAAGGGTGCGAATCCATGCCACATGACGGCAGCCTGCTACAGGCAACGGTAGTGTTTCTTCTGGCCGTGGTGCTTCTGGTACCACTGGCGCAGCGTTTGAAAATGGGTGCGGTGCCTGGCTACCTGCTGGCTGGCATCCTGATCGGGCCGTCGGTGCTGGGCCTGCTGGGTAACCCGGATAACGTCGCTCGCCTGTCGGAGATGGGCGTGGTGATGCTGTTGTTCGTCATTGGCCTGGAGCTGTCGCCAAGGCGGCTGTGGACCATGCGCAAGGCGTTGTTCGGCATCGGCTCGTTACAGGTGGGGCTGACGGCGGTGGTGCTCGGCCTGCTGGCGTACTTTCTGTTTGGCCAATCGAAGGCGGCGGCGATCGTGCTCGGTCTGGGGCTGGCGCTGTCGTCGACGGCATTCAGCCTGCAAGTGTTGGCCGAACGCAAGGACCTGGGCAGGCCACACGGTCGCCTGGCCGTGGCCATCCTGCTGTTCCAGGACATCGCCGCGATTCCCTTGATTGCCGTGGTGCCGCTGCTCGGTGGCGATGTCAGTACCGCCGACGAAGGCTCCTGGCCCCTGCTGGCGGTGGCAGCGGGCATTGGGGTGGTGATCATTTTTGGCCGCTATCTGTTGACCCCGGTATTCAGATGGACGGTCGGTTCGGGTTTGCCCGAGTTGTCTACCGCTACTGCCTTGCTGGTGGTGCTGGGCACCGCGTGGGTGATGGAGCACGTCGGCATCTCCATGGCCCTTGGCGCTTTTCTGGCCGGTGTGCTGATGGCCGACTCGCCTTTTCGGCATGAGCTGGAAAGCCAGATCGAACCGCTCAAGGGCCTGCTCCTGGGGCTGTTCTTCGTCGGCGTCGGCATGAGTGCCGACTTGCAGCTGCTGTTCGGCATGCCCCTGATCGTGCTGGGGCTGACGTTGCTGCTGGTGGTGATCAAGATGCCCCTGTTGCTCGCGCTCGGGCGCAAGGCAGGCGGGCTCGACCGCGCCGAGGCATTGTGCCTGGCGATCGTGTTGGCGTCCGGGGGTGAGTTTGCTTTCGTGGTGTTCAAGCTGGCGCTGGAGCACCAGGTGTTGGCGCAACAGGTTCACGACTTGCTGGTGCTCGCCATCACGCTGTCGATGGCGGTGGTGCCGCTGGTGATGATGGCCCTGGCGCGCAGATTACCTGACGAAGACCGCCCGGTAGCCGAGACGGGTCACTGAATCGCGCCTCGCGGGCGCGTTTAACGTTCGGAGGTGCAACATGCAGCCGAGTTTGAAGCTGGACAGCGCCCTGTCGCGGGGCCTGCTCGACGTGCTGATCAAGGCGGGCCTGGTGGCCGCCTTGGTGCTGTTCTCCTTCCAGGTATTCCAGCCGTTCCTGGAGCTGATGCTGTGGTCGGTGATTCTCGCGGTCACCTTGTATCCGTTGCATTGCCGTATTCACCGGGTGACCGGCCTCAAGCAAGGCTTTGCGGCAACCTTGGTGGTACTGCTGGTGCTGGTGGTGCTGATCGTGCCGATCTACCTGGTGGTGATGTCCATCGGCGAATCGGTCGACAACCTGGTGGCATTGCTCAAGAGCGGCGCCTGGAGCGTGCCGCCGCCCCCTGATTCAGTGGCAGGTTGGCCGCTGATCGGGCCGAAGGTGCATGCGTTGTGGCTTGCGGCCTCGGAAAACATGGCCCATGTGCTCAACCAGTGGTTGCCACAGCTCAAGGGCGCCGGGCGTACGGTGCTGGGCGCGGCGGCCAGTGCCGGTGGTGCGTTCCTGATGTTTTTTGCGGCGATCATCGTCTCGGGCATCATCATGGCCTTCGGCGAACGTGGCGAGATTGCCGCGCAGCGTATCGCCATGCGCGTCTCCGGCGAAGAGCGCGGCAAACCGTTGGCCAACCTGTGCACCGCCACCATTCGCGCGGTGGCCCAGGGCGTGATCGGTATTGCCTTCATCCAGATGCTGCTGATTGGCGTTGGCTTCGTGATCAAAGGCGTGCCGGGTGCCGGCATGCTGGCCATCGCCATCCTCATGCTGGGGATTGCCCAGGCACCGGCGACCTTGATCACGGTGCCAGTGATCATCTACGTGTTCAATGCCGAGGGCTTCACCATGGCGACCATCATCTTCGCCATCTACACCTTTGTCGCCGGGCTTGCCGACAACGTGCTCAAACCGTTGCTGCTCGGGCGCGGGGTGGACGTGCCGATGCCGGTGGTGCTGATCGGTGCCTTGGGCGGCATGGTGGTCAAGGGCATCATCGGCCTGTTCATCGGCCCGGTGATCCTCGGCGTGACCTATGTACTGTTCTGGCAATGGGTTGCGCTGCAGGTGCCGGAGCAACCGACCCCGCCTGCGGCCTGAGCCATGCCCAAACGCTGCTATGGCCTGGGGTTGCTGATGGTGCTGGCCGGCTGTACCCAGGTCGGCCCGGACTTCGAAAAGCCCCAGGACCCATGGCTGGACAGCTGGAACACGCCCCTGCTGGAGCAGGCCGGGCGCTTTGCGCCAGCACCGGACCTGCGCCAGTGGTGGCTGGTATTCGCCGACCCCACGCTCGAAGGCCTGATCGCCGAAGCCGACGCCAACAACACCAACCTGCGTGTGGCCGGCCTGCGCATTGCCGAGGCGAGGGCGCAGCTGGCCATCGTGCAGACCGGGCGTTATCCACAGCTGCAGCAGTTGAGTGCGCAGAGCCTGTACCTCAAGCAGGACCAGTCTGGCACTTCCACCGCGCGCGACTCGGTGTTCTGGCAGTCCAGCGTGGGCTTCGACATCGGCTGGGAAATCGACTTCTGGGGCCGTTTCAGCCGCGCCATCGAGAGCGCCGATGCGCTCTACTTCGCGTCCCAGGCCAACTACGCCGATGCCATGCTGCTGCTACGTGCGCAGGTGGCCGACACGTACTTCGCCCTGCGCACCGCTGAGGCACGGCTGGAGATTGCGCAAGAAAACGCCAAGCGCCAGGAGCGCAGCCTGCAGATCACCGAGCGGCTGTTCCGCCACGGCGAGAACGACGAGCTCGACTGGCAACAGGCGCGTACCCAGTACCTGGCGACCCTGGCCACCATTCCCGAGTTCGAGAACCAGCTCAATGCCTTGCGCAACGTGCTCTGTTCGCTGCTCGGCCGGCCACCGGGGCCGCTGCCCGAGCTGCAGGCGCGCCACGGGCAGTTACCGCTGCCAGACCGTGCGGTGTTGCAGGACGTGCCGGCCAGCCTGCTGCAACGGCGCCCGGACATCCGCGCCGCCGAACAGGCGGTGGCGGCGCAATCGGCGCTGGTGGGCGTGGCCGAAGCAGACCTTTATCCACAGTTGAGCCTGTTGGGCAGCATTGGCTGGACCTTCCTGTCGGCCAGCCACCTGCCGAACACGTTTGACCTGGCGGCGGGGCCGAGCCTGATCTGGAACCCGTTCGACTACGGCCGGCGCAAGAACGCCGTGCGGGTCGAGGACGCCCGCCTGCAGCAATTGATCGAGCTGTATCACCAGAGCGTGCGCGAAGCCGCACACGAGGCCGACGATGCCGCCAGCGGCCTGGTGCGCTCGCTGCAGAGCGCCAGTATTCGCCAGGATGCCTCGCAGGCCGCCCAGCGTTCGCTGACCCTGGCCAGTTCGCAGTACCAGGAAGGCTTTGCCGATTTCCAGCGCGTGCTCGACGCCCAGCAGCTGTTGTTGCAGCAGCAGGACGGCTACCTGGTCAGCCGTGGCAATGCGGTGAGCAGCCTGGTGAGCTTGTACAAGGCGCTGGGCGGCGGCTGGGACAACAAGCGCAAACCGATCGACCCTGCCACCCGCCAGAACATGCAAAACCGTACCGATTGGGGCGACCTGCTCGACGAGCCGGCCCCCGCCGACCCCGAACAAGGTGAGCCGAAATGACTGACGCTGCGGACACGCCGCCAGCCCCCGATCGCGGCATGCGCTGGGTGTTGATACTGATCGTTGTCAGCCTGGTCTGGTACCTGCTGGCCGACCGTTTCACGCCCTACACCCAGCAAGCCCGGCTGCAGGCCTACGTGGTACCGGTGGCTGCCGAAGTGGCCGGGCAGATCAAGCGCGTGGCGGTGGGCAACAACCAGGAAGTGCGCCAGGGCGATGTGCTGTTCGAGCTCGACCAGGAGCAGTACCGCATCGCCCTGGCCCGCGCCGAAGCCGACCTGGATACCGTGCGCCGGCAGATAGGTGCCAGCACCGCCGGCATCGACTCGGCCCAGGCCGCGTTGGTGGCGGCCCAGGCCAACGAACGCAAGGCGCGCCAGGATGCCGAGCGGCTCAAGCGCTTGATCGACGAAGACCCGGGCACGGTATCGGTGCGCCGCCTTGAAGGGGCCCAGGCCACCCGTGACCAAGCCATCAGCCAGGTGGCCGCCGCCCGTGCCGAGGTGGAACGGGCCCGTGAGCAGCAGGGCGGGGCCGACGCCGACAACGCACAACTGCGCAGCGCTGCGGCCAACGTGGAGAAGGCCCGCCTGGACCTGGCCCGCACGGTGGTGCGCGCCGACACCAATGGTTTGATCACTGACCTGCGCACCGACGTGGGCCACTACGTGGGCGCTGGCAGCCCGATGATGACCCTGATCGCCATCCGCGACGTGTGGATAAGTGCCGACATGACCGAGAACAACCTCGGCCGCTTGCGCCCCGGCGCGCCGGTGCTGGTGGTGCTCGATGCCTTGCCCGGCACGGTGCTGAAGGGGCAGATCCGCAGCATTGGCTATGGCGTGAGCGTCGGCCAGCCTGCGCCCCCGGGGACCCTGCCGACCGTGCAGAACAGCCGCGACTGGCTGCGTTCGGCGCAGCGCTTCCCGGTGATCGTCGAACTGGACCGCGACCAGCTGACAGACAAGTCCGGATTACGCGTGGGCGGCCAGGCGGAAGTCATGGCGCTGCCCAGCGAAGGCAACCCACTGAACCTGCTGGGCCGTGTGTTCATGTGGCTGATGAGCTGGCTGTCGTATGCCTATTGAGTTGCGCCGCCTGCGCGCACTGCGCCTGGCCTGGGGCGTGGCGCTGTGCCTGGCGACCAGTTTCGGCCTGGGCCTGCCGGTGCCGATTCTGGCGCCGGTATTCGCGGTGCTGTTGCTGGCGATGCGCAGCGAGCCGCTGCCGGTCAAGGCGGCGCCGGCACTGGCGATCCTGGTATTGCTCAGTTGCGGCAGCGGCCTGTTGCTGATTCCGCTGCTGCGCCATGCCCCGGTGAGCGGGGTGCTGCTGGTGGGCGTGGGCGTGTTCCTGGTCTTGCGCTATGCGCTCAAGGGCGGCAATGGTCTGCTGGCCAACCTGCTGGTGATCGGCCTGACCATGATCGCGGCGGCCGGCACCAGCGATTTCACCCTGGCGCTGTCGGTGGTGGAAGCCTTGTCCAAGGGCATGCTGTTGGCGGTGCTGGGGAGCGCGTTGGCCCATGTGCTGTTTCCCGAGCCAGCCGGCGCGCCGGTGCAGCCTTCGCCACCCTTGCTCGACAGCGCGGATGTCAGCTGGGTGGCCCTGCGTGCCACGCTTATCGTGATGCCGGCATTCCTGCTGGCGCTGATTGCCCCCGACCAGTTCATGCCGCTGATCATGAAGGCGGTGAGCCTGGGGCAGCAGGCCGGGGAGACGCGGGCGCGACATGCCAGCCGCGAGCTGATCGGCTCGACCTTGCTGGCCGGGGTGCTGGCGATGCTGGTGTGGGGCGCGTTGAGCCTGTTCGTGCACCTGTGGATGTTCTTCCTGTGGGTGCTGCTGTTCGTGCTCTGGCAGGCGCGCAGGCTCTACCGCGCGGTGGATACCAGGCAAAGCCCGGCGTACTGGATAAGCTGCCTGACCACCATGCTGATCCTGCTCGGGCAGTCGGTGCAGGACAGTGCTGGCGGGCAGGATGTGTACAAGGCGTTTGCGGTGCGCATGGCGCTGTTCGTGGCGGTGTCGCTGTATGCCAGTGCCATGCTCATCTGGATCGACCGGCGCCGGGTGGCGACCTAAGGCTTCCAGTCAATCCCGGTATCCGCCAAGTAGGCATCCACCGCAGCCCCGACGGTCGGGTGAAATGCCGTCTCGCCCATATGCTCGAACAACTCGAAGCGCTTCATCTTGTCCTTCACCGGGTCTTTCATCTCGGCAAACTGCAGCTCCACCCCGCGCGCCTCCAGCGCCCTGTCCAGCTCTGCGAGCATGTCCGCCGAAGTGATATCGATGCTGGTCACCGGCTCCGCCGCAATCACCAGCCGCTGTACAGGAGTGGGTGATTCATCCACCGCCGCCAGCACCGTGTTCTGGAACTGCTCGGCGTTGGCAAAGAACAGCGGCGCATCCCAGCGCAGCAGCACCAGCCCCGGAATCCGCCGGGCCTGTGGATAACGCTTCACGTCATGGTAGCCACGGGTGCCATCGACTCGCCCGAGCACCGCGTAATGCGGCCGCCAGCCGTCCCACAGGAATTCGATCACCGATACCGCCACGGCAATGCAGATACCCGGGATGGCGCCGAACACGGCGACGCCGACGAAGCAGGTGAACGACAGCCAGAACTCCCATTGCTGCATGTGGAAGATGCGCTTGAGGTCGGCAAACTCGAACAGCCCTAAAGCCGCGGCGATCACCACGGCGGCCAAGGCGCTGTTGGGCAGGTATTGCATCAGGTTGGGCGCGACCAGCAGCAACAAGGTCACCGCCAGTGCGCCAATGATGCCGGTCAATTGGGTTTTTGAGCCAGCCGCTTCGGCCACCGGTGTACGTGACGAGCTGCTGCTGATGGGGATGCCCTGGAACAGGCCGGAGGCCAGGTTGGCCACACCCAGGCCGAACATTTCCTGGTTCGGGTTGACCGGCGTTTTCAGCCGCGCGGCATAGGAGCGTGAGAGTACGCTGGTGTCGGCAAACGACACCAGGGCCACGGCAATCCCGCCCAGCACCACTTCGACCAGGTCGATGTCGCTGACCCACGGGAAGACCAGGCTCGGCAGGCCCTGGGGTAACTGGCCGAGCACCTTGACGCCCATCTGGTCGAGGTTGAACAGGCTCACGGCGAGGGTCGCCAGCACCACGGCGATCAGGATGCCCGGGATGCGCTTGAAGGGTTTGAGCAGCAGGATCAACACCAGGCTGCCGGCCCCGACGATGAAGCTTGGCCAGTGCCCATTACCTGCCAACAGCGCCTGGATCAGGTTCCAGACGTCGCGCAGCGGCCCCTGGCTGTCGACTTTGATGCCGAACAGCTTGGGCAACTGGCTGATCAGCACGGTGAGGGCGATACCGTTCATGTAGCCATAGCGGATCGGCTTGGACAGCAGCTCGGTGATGAAGCCCAGGCGCAGCAGCCCGGCGATCACGCAGAAGGCGCCGGCCACCAGGGCCATCAGGCTGGCGATGGCAATGGCGCGCTGTGGGTCGCTGGCGGCGTATTGCACCACCACTGCCAGGATCGGCGCGGCCAGTGCCGAGTCCGGGCCGAGCACCAGGATGCGGCTGGGGCCGAACAGGGCATAGGCCAGCAGCGGGATGATGGTGGCGTACAGGCCATAGATGCCCGGTACTCCGGAGGCCTCGGCGTAGGCAATGCCGACCGGCACCAGCATGGTGGTGAGCACCAGGCCGGCCGCGATGTCCTTGGGCAGCCAGGCGGGCTGGTAGTGCAGCAGGGTGGCAAGGCCCGGGAGCCAGCGTTGCCAGTCGAAGCGGGGAGGGGGCGGCGTGTCGTGCATGAACGAAGCTCCAGAAAGGAGGCGCCTGACGGGGGGGGTAAATGGCTACTGAACAGCCTCGGCAATCTCACTGAAGTAAGGAAATTCCGAACTTGAAACCAAATGCTTCAGTTCAAGATAGCTTGGGAATTATCCTACGCACGCCGCTGCCGTTTCTCTGTTGTGGATGCAGAGCATCAGGGCTAATTTCCCCGGGTCGTCGCGGTTTGACGACCGGGTGTGAGAGCCCGGCAGCGCATCGTGCCAGTGTCATGGCAGCCGTTCGTGGGCAGGCTTCGGCCTGGCCGGAATTCCGATGTTCGCCGGTCTCTCACCCCGCGTTCGGCTGCCACCCTGATTCTGTGAGAGGAAGTGGGTGATAGCTCCGTACACTGAACTCGGAGAAATCATGATGAAGAAGCTTGTTCCCGATCCACCCGCCAAAGTTGCCTCCCACTCGTTCTACACCATCAACAAAGACATGCCCTCACCCGAGGCATTGCTCTATGTCATTCAGTTGCTGCGCGGGATTGAAGACACCCTCGACGAATACATCTGCGGCAATGCCGGCGAGCCGGGTATCGGCATGCTGGTCAACAGTGTGCATAACGTGCAGATGGGGAGGGCGTTGGCTGAGTTGGTACTGACCCGGGAAGCGGGTGAGATCACTTGGCATTGAAGCCGGAAAGGGGAGGCTGGAAGTCACCACGACCTTCCAATTTGTGACGCAGTGCGTCACAAATCGGACGTTCCTCAATCACAATGTTCTTCTAAGCACTTTTTTGGGGCGCGGCTGCCGGGACGCCGGACGGTTCGGAGGGACTGTCAGATTTTTTGTGTGCGGGCCGGTAACGGCCTGCCGTTAGGCAGGCCCTGATTTTCACCAGGTCGGCCTGATGAACCGATCTCCGTACAGAACCGCAAATTGA